>JAFUUG010000294.1 GCA_017483905.1 Bacillota bacterium | reverse complement strand
TTTTTATACTGTCGTCATTAAAATTTTCTATAAAAATAAGTACCCACTTCATAACGAAAATGGGTACTTGATAAAGTCATTTCAAATGCAAATCAAGCCTGGCTTGGAGCACCTACAGGACAGACACCTGCACAAGCGCCGCAATCTACACAATCATCTGCGTTGATCTCGTACTTGCCGTCACCCTCTGAAATTGCACCGTTTGGACATTCTGCTGCACAAGCGCCGCAGCTGATACATTCATCACTGATTCTGTATGCCATAATAAAGCACCTCCACAAAAAAATAATATTTTTAGTTTCTCCCGCAAGAGCAGATATGCTTCCGCTTTGCTTAAATATATTTTATAACAAAACGAAAGAATAATCAAGTAAAATTTCTGTAAAATTCAGTGCTTCACTGCTTTTCAGTAATCATAAGCTAATCATTTTTTCGCCTGAAATCACATTTTATATTTATCTTATCTGAAATTTACATTTTTTTATTTTTCCACAAACCCCTTATTATTACCCGAAAAAAATTTTATATACCGTAATTTTTTCAGATTAAACATAGCTTACCAAAAAAATTTGATAATATTTATCATTTATCATACGCCATATTTCATTATTATCATCTCAACACCAAGCCTGTCCTCTATTTCCCCTCTCTTTATCTTCATATCACACTCATAGCAGTCATTAAGAGCATTTAAGATAGTTGCGTTATCAAAGTTCTTCCCCTGTTTTATACATTCCCTCACCACAAAGCTCCTCTGTTTTATCATCGCTGCAATCTCATCATTCCCCTTACCCTTTTTCGCAAGATACTTGCTTTGCAATATTATCCTGAATTGTCTTGCTATCATTGCAAGTATCATTATCGGCGACTCCTTATAAAGCAGCATATTATTATATATTTTCAATGCTTCCGCCGATCTTTTATTTCCTATTGCCGCCACCATATCAAATATTTTAGCCTCAACAGCTTTTGTACATATATCATCTATATCCTTGTTCTCTATTACACCGCTCTTTTTGTACGATGTCAGTTTTTCTATCTCCTTATTGATATTTTCCATACTTCCGCCGACATATCGCAGAAAATAGACCGCCGTTTCGCTTTTCATCTCCGTATTTTTCTTTTTTACGCTGTCCGTCACCCATTTTATAAGTTCATTTTCTTTAGGTGCATTAAATTCTACACACCGACCGACTTTCCCCACAGCTTTGTATAATTTGCCTCTTTTGTCTATTTTTTCTTCAATGAATACTACTATACTACTTTCGGGTATTTTCTGCACATATTCAGCCATTTGTTCGCTGTCATTTTTTCTTCCGGAATAGAAAAGTCCGCTCTCTTTCACCACTATCAGCCTGTATTCACTCATAAACGGCAGCGTATCAGCCGTATCGCTTATATCGGAAATACTTGTCTTTTCATCAAATTCCGTATAATTCATAAGGTCGTCTTCATCTGTAACAGCACTCTTTAACTCTTTCAGATATCTGTATTTCAAGAATTTCTCCTCTCCCGAAAACAAATAGACCGTCTTGAATTTCTTGTTTTTTATATCGTTTTTCAATTCTTTCATCTCAGATTAAACCTTTCTTATCAGATTTTTTTATCAGATCAAACTCTTTATTATCAGATTTCCGGTAAATAGAGCCATGCAGCAGGCAAAGTATTTAATTCTTTTCTTCTCAAATCCGTAATGACCGTTTATCATATACGCCCCCGCTATCATACAGGCAAAAAGCAAAGCAATATCAACTACACCTATATTTTCTGCCGTAAATCCGAATATATCAGCCTCACATATAACAGTACATATAAATTCATAGAATTTCAGTATATAATAGACCGCTCCAAGCAAAAATCCCGCAAAACTCACAGAAAATAAGCCTGTCACACCTGCCGCCGCACTTATTCCCACAAGTATCCCCGTAAGAGGAATAAAAACGATACTGCTCAGCATATCGACAAACGTAACATATCCAAGGTAATACACACTTATTATTTTCATAGAAAAATACACGATAAGCGAATTTATTATATATGCAAGAGATCTGTTTTTGCCGCAGATATATTCAACTTTATTTGCAAATAACCCTATCGCCGTCACCGCCGTAAATGAATACTGAAATCCCATATTAAAAAGTTCGCTCGGCTTGAATAAAAGTATCACTATAGCCGAAAAAGCGACCGCCGAGAGAAAATCCTCATCTCTTTTAAAAAGAGAACTCATCATTATAACACTCGTCATTATTACCGCTCTCACAACAGAAGAACTTCCGCCGGTAAAAACAGCATAAATAACAAGCATTACGATAATAAATATTCTCCCGTACCTCTTATTTATCGTATCCGTTATGATCTTCAGAAAATATGCTATCAACCCCACATGAAGACCCGATATCGCAAGTATATGATAGATTCCCGCACCCCTGTATAACTGTGCAACATCTTTTTCTATACCGCTTTTATCGCCCGTTATCATAGCGGTAATGATCCCTGCCTCTCTCTGCGGCAGATTTTTGTAAAACACTTCTGTCATATTTTCCCGCAGTGTTTTAAGTATACCTATCTCTATATCATATCTCTTTTCCCCGAGTACGCATATAAGAACAATGCCTGTCATATAAACAACAGGCATTATAAGCGTAACTTTATCATTATTTATTTTATACAGCACTGCACTTGCGGCAATGACCATACCAAGCACAGCAAAGAGATCATACATTCCCGCGGCGTACCTTCCAAAAAATATCCCTGCCGCAAGAAATACACTCATATAGACAAACGGTCTTTTCATTTATTATTTTCCTCATCGCCGCTTTTTATTATCTTGATTTCATCTCTTTCAAAAGGCTTGCTGAGATCGACTCTTCCGTTTAAGTCATTGACTTTTTCACCCTCTATTAGAAATTGAACTTTTTTAACATTTTCAAGTTCGGTAAGCGAATCAACTATCGAGTATATCGTCATTTCATCTGTATTGTGACTGCCTGCCTGCTTTGATATAAATTCACTGCTGAGATCGACATAGCATATTCCCTCTTCC
>JAFUUG010000293.1 GCA_017483905.1 Bacillota bacterium | reverse complement strand
TTATAAATCCGCCTGCTATCATAGAGCTGCCGGCAACATCCGCATCACGTCCGGAAGTAATAGCACCGAAAACGGCATCATTTATTCCATACAATTTCATAAGCATAATGCCCCATGCAGCCTGCATTAAATTATTTTGGGTAGCGTGAAATTCGCTTTGTTTTTTCTTCAAAGCATCCTGCACATCATCGGAAAAGAAGCGGCTGAGTTCGGAAATTTGCGGCTGCCCGAAACTGCTGTTTGCAATTCTACTGATACCCGTGTAGATAGGAGCATCCGCAAGAAGTTCTTTCCAATACAAAAGCTCCTTTTCTGTATCTTTGCTTTCCAACCACTTTGCATATTCCCTATAAGAACGGGTTTCCAATTCCATATCTATCCCCGAAAGTTCAAGAGCATAATCCATGAATATGTCTTTTATCAAAAGCATCATGCTAATACCGTCTGTATTTATATGCGGCTGTGATACCAATATAGCATAGGTATCGTCTTTTCCGGTCTTATAGATTGCTATACGAAGCAGAGAATCTTTCTCAAGGTCAAAGCCGCGCCTTCTGTCAGCCTCCATAATACTTTTTATGCGAGCATCAAGTTCATCTTCACTTTGATATGATAACTCCTCGCACCTCAACTCCAACGCCCTGTTTTTCAGAACCACTCTGAAAGGCTGACTCATATCTCTATACACATATGCCGAACGAAGATTATCGCGCTTTAAGCACACCTCTTCTATTTTTTGGCGCAGTTCCGATGGTTTTATGGAAATTACCGCTTTGAACATAAGTTGAAGAAAGAAATCCGAGGATACTTTATTTGCTTTTTCAAACATCCACTTTTGCCCCGGAGCCAAGTTATATATATCCTCTATCTCGCTTCCGTATTTTACAACTATCTTTTCAAGATCGTCATCAAACAAGCTGTTTGCAGTAAAATCGGAGGGTTTAAATACCTGTCTGCTTTTTTTGTTTCCTTTTCTTTTTTTTAAAGGTAAGGAAGCTGCTGCAGATAAGTGAATCTCTCTTTTCTGCGGTTCGGGTTCGGTATATATTTCCGAAACAGCTTGCTGTTCAGAAGCACTCCTTGCTGCCTTGACCTGTTGTACAGGTAATTCCTGCGAATTTTCAGACCATTGTGCAGGCAAGGTCGCTTTAAGCATTCCATGCGGCGGTATAGGCTTTATATATCGCGGCATGGAACTTTGAAAATTGAAAAATGCATTCCCTATCCCCATTGAAGAAAAGTTTGAAATTGTCGGATTACCCATCCGAAACAGTTTTCTTCCCGCAAAGAAAAGATCAACTCCATAAGGGACAAATAGTACAGGATATACAAATCGGTTTGTTGGTAAAAAATAAGGATTCCAAAACATAATTACATACCGGCTTTCATATTTGACAGAAGTCCGTCAAATGTTGGATCGGAAATAATGTTCTCCATCTTGATCTTATACCCATGTTCCGCAAGGCGAGTTACTATTTGCATAAGGTTAAGTGAAGTAAAACCTTGTTCAAACAAACCTATATTTCTGTCAAATGTGGGCAACAATCCTTTAAGTACCGCATCAAGAGCCTGTTCAGGGGATTCCGTAGGTGTACCCACTTTCGGTTCAGGTATATTCATAACATTAGGATTCTCTATAGGTTCTTGAACCGGATGTGCCTGATACTTCGAGAGTATATTTGGCAAAATGCCTGTATTTGTAAGCATATTACGCTGTGCCATATTTCCTGTTGCCATAGGCATTTGTGCGGCAGGCATCATGGGCATAGGAAACATATTTGCAGGAGACATCATGGGAACAAATGTCACCGGCATCATTACCATCATAGGCATCATGAAACTTGAACCAAGCATATACGGCATATTCATTCCATATTCCATAATACCGTATTGTGGATAATTTTGCACAGGTGTGCACATCTGCTGATTTTGTGCGGGTGTGCACATCTGCTGATTTTGTGCGGGTGTACACATCTGCTGATTCTGTGCAGGCGTACACATCTGCTGATCTTGTGTGGGTGTGCACATCTGCTGATCTTGTGCAGGCGTACACATCTGCTGATCTTGTGCGGGAACTGTTTTTGCGGATGCATTGTTATTTGGAAAAGCTGACACCATTGCAGGATCAATCCCTATTTGATCTCTAAGAATATCCTTGGTAAGCATTTCTGAAGGTACATACATAGGCTGAGTTTCTTCAAGTGTTTCTGCCAAATTGATTAGTTTAGAATCTGTGAAAATTTTAACCATATCAAGTTTGACACCTTTCTGCATAAGCCAACTCACAAGCTGAACGGCCTTTATGGAGTCACCGCCATCATCAAAAAAATCCGAATCGTCCTCTGCCTCGCTTTCGGGGAATATAGCCTTCCAACCCTCTTTTAATAATTGTTTCATTTTTTCCTTAGACATTAGATATTCTCCTTTCCTCGGCTAAATGCCGAAATCAGTAAAATTATAGGTTCCTTTAAAAATCGTCAAAAACTCTTGAAATAAAAAAATTTATGCCGATTTTTAGAGGTTCCCTTATTTAAAAGATGTCGCTTACTTTTTTGGTTTTAAAAAAGTAAAGGTCTGCGACATAATCCCACAGGGGTCTGTATCCATTCCCATATAACCAAATTTTTTATTGGGATATTCGAACATACACTAAAACAACTGTCTTTTAATTTTCCCGAAAACGCATACCACCATGTATTTTCTACATATATGCCTTTATCTTCATAAAAAGGCAAAACCTCAAAACTTTTAGGATGTAGTGACATTCCCAAACCCGTTGCTTTCATAACGCTTTCTTTCCATGTCCATAACTTATGAAATCTATCAAGATTATCTTCTGCCATCCACTCTTGTTCTGAATTAGTGTAAACTGCAGAGGCAATATCCAGATTTGAAATATCAAGCACCTCAATATCAACACCCACATTACTTTCTCCGATTGCCAATACACACTGTTTCCCACTATGCGACAAATTAAAAGCAGGACCACCTTTTAATATTGGTTTACCCTTATCTGAAAAAATAAGATCTTTTTCACTTTCAATCCCTACGGCATTTGTCATCAGAATACCCCCACCTGCGCAAAGTAAACGATCACCCTCCATCTTCAAATGTTCGTATTTTTTCTTTCGTTCGGGCATTACGCTCCAAAGTGGGTTCAAATCAAGGCAACGCACCGTATCCGTAGATATGATATGAAGTTCTGTCACTTAACTCCCCCCGTTTTATCAAACCTCAATTGAAACTATACTAACGAGTGTAAAATTTTTCTGTGGACTCTGCCCCGAGATTTTAAAATTTACTTATTAACTATAGTTCCCGAGAATAATCTAATTACACTGAATAAATCGCAGTTTTTACGGGCATTTGAAAGTTTAACTTGAAATTATAATAAAGCAAATATTCTAATTTCGCAAATTTTTACAAACGACGATAAAAAGAACGTTTTAGAGTTGCCGTTAGAAAAAGCTTGGGAACTATAGATTATTCTAACATAATTTTCTCATTTTTGCAAGATTAATATTCATAATTTTCTCATTTTTGTAAGCTATAAATGTGCATAAAAACAATAAAATAGTCAATTTGCACAAATCAAGCGACCATAGACAAAAGGGCAGACTTGTCCCCTCCATTTTTTGCAAATTCAAAAATAAAATCTATCTGTTCCATATAAATTTTATTTTTGATAATTTTATATCCTTTTGAAAAATTAAAATCATCAGTTGCGGAGCAAGCTATTAAATGTGCTAACGAAGCAATAAGCCAAAAGCGTCTTATTGCTTTTGATGATCTTATTTGATATTTGTCGAGAGCAAGCTTACTCTTGGAATCTCTGAAAAAGACCTCAATATCCCATATTTTAACATATAACTCAAGGATTTCTTCTGTCGAAAGAGCAGCATTTGTACTTATAAATGCTCTCAATCCTTTTTCTTTGCCCAATGCTCCAACAGGATAGCTTATCAAGACAACAACATTTTCAACTCCGTTAATATTGCCTTCATAACGAAAAATATGATACTTACGTCCTTTTACGGTGACGATGCAAAAAAGACTATCATCTTTAGATATTTTTTTGGCAAATTCTCGGATATTCATTTTTACTCCAAAAGGATATATTATACGATTTGTTTTCAAAGCTCCAACTGTGTAAAATCCCTTTGATATAAAAGCCTCCATCAGCTTTCCGCATACATACCAACTGTCACAAAGTAAGTACGAAATGTTCGGAGCTACCGGAAGTTCTTCAGCAATTTCTTTTACAAGTTCGATTTTTGATTTAGACTTATCGTACATAATATTCTGTAATTAAGAGTAATTCCATTACATGACAACATAATACCAATAGCTTGATGTCCATAATCTCGTTTCATTTTTAAGTGCGAAAAGTGAAAACCCGCTGATTCTATTGGATGCATTGCCTTTGATGACGGCTTTGTTTTGGATGATATAGTATCATCTACTATAAAAAGTATTGGCTTGCCACTATTTCTCGATTCCTCATAAATAGTCTTCAACACGATCTGTTTAATTGTGCTTTCAAGCACATCATCATTCCATTTTTCACTTTTAAGAAACCGTGAAATACTTGTACGATGACGATCACTATGTCTTTCATTTAGTTGTTGTCCCTTTTTTTTGTGCAATTTTTTATAATGCACATTTATAGTTCATTTATTATATGATTGAGAAATTTTTATAAATACCAAATCTCGGTTGATTTTTCAACTGATTCAAAAAAATATTTTATTACCCATTTTCAGAGGAAGTTTCAAGTTTTATCGAATTGGATATATAGTATGTAAAGTTATTCTTAGCACAATATTTTTTTATTTTCTCCGCAAAAATTTTATCTGATGTGTATTCGAGAATAAAC
>JAFUUG010000021.1 GCA_017483905.1 Bacillota bacterium | reverse complement strand
TATATCGCTATACGAATAAGCAGAATAATTAAGTCATTCAGGTAAATATTGATCAATATGTCAGAAAAAAATTCCGAAAAAATCTAAGTTAAAAGATTTTTTCGGAATTTTTTTTGAATCGATCGGTGTTTTATTATACTCGTGAACGGAAAATTTTTCCGTTCACGAGTGTGCCGACTGCGTGCACGAAGTGGCTAACTCCCTTGTACGCAGTCGTGCACATAATTTATACCGAGTGTGCAAATGTTTTTGCACACCGGTATAAACATAATAGTTACTTGTATATCATATCCGAATGATAAGGTTATTGGTATTCATGGTACTCAAATACTTCACGTAACTGCACATTTTCATTATCATGCGTATTCCGATATTTTTCGTAACATCTTCCTGTTCTGTCGTCATTTTGTAGCGTTCTACCGGATTGAAAGGACGGCAGTCATCTCGGAGACGCAGGATCAGCTCATCATCTTTGATCAAAATTCGCATATCGATACTGTGCGGTTTTCCGTCAGAAAAACCATGTTCGATAATATTGACACCAAGTTCTTCAATACACAGTGACAGGAGGTTTGCCTTTTTTTCGTCGATACCGTTTTCACGGCAGAAAAGTCCTGCAATACGGGACATACCTAAGACTTCTAATGTGGAATCCGCCGAAACGGCAAGTTCTTGTCCGTCATCCACAGCAAAATTATCTTCCAGCAGCAGCCGCTTGACCGAGAAAGTATCTCCGATTTTCCAAAATTTTATGTAAATGAATGCTACAGTCAGCATGATCGTCAAAGTGACAGGAGTTGCTAACCATGCACCCCGACCGCCCGTCAATTGTACCATCAGCCAGACAGATGGTACAACAACACCGCATTTCATGAAAAAACTGTAGATGTTGGATGCGTGTAACTTGCCGGTACCCATCAAATAGCTGTTAAAAGAGTACATCAGCAGATAGAGCGGCGCAGAAAAGGCAAATACCAACACTGCATCTTCCGCAAGAGAAAGTGCTTCCGGATTTTTCTGTCCGACATATATCCCTGCGATGATATGGGAAAACAGTGCAAGTATCAGGGAAATGATCAAGGTGATACCAAGTCCGATCTTCAGTGCTGTGTTTTGAAGTTTTTTCAGAGCGTTTTTGTCTTCTTCACCATAATAAATGCTTGATAGTGTCCAAATCGTATCTGCTACACCCAGATATGCGGAGCCGACCAAAGAAGTCATGGAGCGGTGTACACTATAAGCGGCAATAAAGCTGCTGGTGGCTGCGGTTGAAAGTATGCAGTTGACCATGATGCCGCTAAAGCAATTGGAGATACGGGTAATACAGGCAGGTAAACCATTGGAAAACATTATTTTCAGCTTTTCCGCCACTCCGGTCAGACCTTTAAGTGTAAAGTGCAGCATACGTTTACGACGAAAGAAATGCGTTGAGAGCATGATGAGATAAACGACCTGACCCAAAGAGGTAGCTGCACCGAGTGCAAACAGGCTGCTGTTAAAGAATATTACCGCAAAGAGATCGCCGATGATGTTTGTAGCCGTCATGACAGCTACAGCCATTACGACTCTCTTATGATCCGAGTCGATACCCATGTAGCCGGCGAGTACTTTTGCACAGTTGTCAAAGGGAAGTCCGAGCAGGATACCAGAAAGATAAGCACAGGTGAGCGGGTGAAGTGCCGCATTTTCTCCGCTGGCTCCGAGGACGGCAGCCAACGGAGACAGAAATAAAAACGCCAGTAATGCTAACATGAGAGAAAGCAAAAAGGACAAAAGGCACGCAAGCGTAAAAACATGATTTGCTTCCTTTGCAGAGCCTTGTCCCACAAGCTTTGTGTAAAGATTTCTTGAGCCGCCGGACAGGATATTTCCGACCAGGACAAAAGCCAGCGTCAATGGCCAGACAAGACCGTATGCCGCCACAGAGTCCACTCCGAGAAAATTTCCGATGACAGCACCGTCTACCAGAAGACCGACCGACCATGTAAATTTGTTGAGTATATATACAACGAGCGAACGAGTAAAAACCTTTTCAACGATGGAATGTTCCCGAGGTTTCATGTTATCCTCCTTATATCTGATATTTTGAGGGCATTTTTTTATTTGATATTATTTGATATAATGTAAATATTTATATGTATCTTTATTATATCACTAAAAAAAATAATTGCAATTCTATAGCAAAAAAATATTCTTTATTTATCTTGACACGATGTCAGAATAGTGTTATAATGTTTTTAATGACACGATGTCAAAATAAATAAGGAGTGATAGTTATGAAGAAAAATATCGGTTCGCAGTTGGCATTATACCCTATGCCTGTTACTGTGGTGGGGGCGATGAACGGGGATAAGCCGACATGGACATTGGTTGCACACGTCGGTATCATAGGACATGACAGAGTACTTGTTTCTCTTGCCGAGCCTCATTTTATTAACAGTCTGATAAAAAAGAACAAAAAGCTGTCAATAAATATTGTAGATGAAAATATACTTCCTCAGGCTGACTATGTGGGCTCAACAAGCGGTGCAAAGACGGATAAATCGGGTGTATTCGATTATACAACAGGAGATGGCGGAACACCTATAATAAATAAGGCTCCGCTGTGTCTTGAATGCAGTGTTATAGATATATATAAAACACCGAATTTTGAAAGCTTTATATGCAGTATCGATGGCACATACGTTGAGGAAGAACATCTTACGGAAGATAACAAGGTAAACTACAGAACATTAAAGCCTGTGCTCTTTGAATTTCCGACTTATGAATATTTAAAGACGGGCGATGTCATAGGCAAGTGTCTTAGTTTTAAGGATAAAGGAGAAAAACAATAATGCCCAAAGGATCTGAACAACTTACAAATGCCCGAAAGGAAGAAATAATTTCTGCCTGCGAAACTTTGTATCAGACAATGAGTTTTAAGGAGATAACTATAAAAGAAATTGCAAATTTTACATCTTTTACCCGTACTTCCATATATAATTACTTTGAAACGAAAGAAGAAATATTTCTTGCTTTACTAACAAGGGAATACAGGCTTTGGGGTGAAGAACTGAAAAAAATATACGAAAACGAAACTCTTACGGCAGAACAATTTGCCGATAAACTGGCATATTCGCTTGAAGAAAGGAGGCAGCTTCTGAAAATTCTGAGTATGAATCATTACGATATGGAGGAAAACAGCAGAGAAGAAAATCTTGTGGAAATGAAAAAAGAGTACGGTAATTCTATAAAAATGATAGGTGACTGTCTTGAAAAATTCTTCCCTGATATTACTTCGG
>JAFUUG010000292.1 GCA_017483905.1 Bacillota bacterium | reverse complement strand
TATAAACAGAATATTAGTTGTATCTATCTGTATAAATTCTTGATGAGGGTGTTTTCTCCCACCCTGAGGAGGAACAGAAGCGACCGTACCTTCAAGGATCTTAAGCAGTGCCTGCTGAACACCCTCGCCGCTTACATCTCTTGTAATCGAAGGGTTATCGGATTTTCTTGCTATTTTATCTATCTCATCAATATAAATTATACCTCTTTGAGCTCTTTCTATATCAAAATCGGCAGCCTGTATAAGTTTAAGAAGGATATTTTCAACATCTTCACCTACATATCCCGCTTCTGTAAGAGTCGTTGCATCAGCAATTGCAAAAGGAACATTTATAAGTCTTGCAAGAGTCTGTGCAAGTAATGTTTTACCGACACCCGTAGGTCCTATCATGAGAATATTACTTTTCTGAAGTTCAACATCACCTTCAACATTATCTGACAATATTCTTTTATAGTGATTATATACCGCAACAGAAAGAGCGATCTTGGCATCTTCCTGACCTATTACATATTCATCAAGAGTTTCTTTTATCTCTTTAGGTTTAGGCAGCTGTATCGGCAAGTCATTGTCAATGATCCCCCCACCATTGTGTATTTCATAACCGTCATCTATTATATCTGCGCATACATCTATACACTCATCGCATATATATATACCTCTTCCGTCACTGTCTTTTGGACCTGCTATCATTTTTCTGACCTGATCTTCTGTTTTTCCGCAGAAAGAACATCTTATTCTCTTGTCATCATTTTTATGAGCCATTTATTCATCTCCTCATTCATTAGGCTTTGTAATGACCGCATCTATAAGACCGTATTCCTTAGCTTCTTCTGCTGACATATAATTATCTCTGTCTGTGTCATTACATACGGTTTCATAAGGTTTCCCTGTATTTTCGGATAATATTCTGTTTAATTTTTCCTTTATTTTGATTATCTGTTCTGCTTGTATTTGTATATCAGTCGCCTGACCTCTTGCGCCTCCGAGAGGCTGATGTATCATTATTTCCGCATTAGGAAGAGCAAATCTTTTACCCTTTGCACCGCCCGAAAGCAAAAATGCACCCATGCTTGCCGCAAGACCTATACAAATCGTAGAAACATCAGGCTTTATATACTGCATTGTATCATATATAGCCATTCCTGCACTTACGGAACCTCCCGGACTGTTTATATAAAGGTTTATATCTTTATCCGGATCTTCCGCAGCAAGAAATAAAAGCTGTGCCACAACAAGGTTAGCCGAAATATCCGTTACTTCCTCTCCGAGAAAAATTATTCTGTCCTTTAATAATCTCGAATATATATCGTAGGAACGTTCTCCTCTGTTGGTTTGTTCAACGACCATTGGTACTAAGCTCATCATCTATCCCTCCTAATTAATCATAATTCAAATTATTTCCTTTATGTGCTTTATTTATACGCAACTTATAATTTTCCTGCAATAAGCTAATAGGAAGAGATCATTAAAACCTCTCCCTACTTTTTTTTCAAAATAACACTTTATTCTGCAACTGCATTTTCAAGTACGATATCAAGAGCTTTCTGAACCTGTAAATCTTTAACGATACCCGATGTATCATTATTTAATGCGGATCTTACTTTCTCCTTATCAAGACGATAATTCTTTGCGATCCTCTCTATTTCTTCTTCTATCTCATCATCGTTTACCTGAACATTTTCCTCTTTTGCGATAGCTTCAAGTACAAGTCTTGCTTTTACTTGCTTTTCGCTTATTATTCTGTATGCTTCTCTCATATTTTCAATGCTCTGACCCATAAAATCGAGATAGTTATCCATAGAAAGACCCTGCTGCATTATACCTGCTCTGAAATCAGCTATCTTATTGTCTATCTCATTTTCTATCATAGCATCAGGAACTACCATATCAGCCTTTTCAACGAGTTTTTCAAGGATTTCTTCTTTCTTTTCGTTATCTGCATCCTGTTCTTTGCTTAAAAGTATCTTTGCTTTGATGTCATTCTTGTATTCTTCAAGAGTTTCAAATTCTGTAGTATCCGCAACAAATTCATCATTTATTTCAGGAAGCTGTTTGATCTTGATTCCTTTTATTTCAACTTTGAATAAAGCAGGCTTTCCTGCAAGATCTGATTTACCGTAATCTTCAGGGAATGTAACATTTACATCTACATCATCGCCTATTTCCTTACCGATAAGCTGCTCTTCAAAAGTATCTATAAAAGAATGTGAACCGATCTCCAGTTCAAAGTCTTTGCCTTCTCCGCCTTCAAAAGCTTTTCCGTCCATAAATCCCTTAAAATCTATAACAGCAATATCTCCGTCCTGAATAGCTCTCTGTGCTACTTCAATTATTCTTGCGTGTTTTGACTGTTCTCTCTTGAGTCTTTCTTCTACATCCTCATCTGTTACTTCGATCTTTTTCTTTTTGAAAGTAACACCTTTGTAATCGCTTATCTTAACATCAGGCTTAACATATACGATAGCAGTAAAAGATGCTCCGTTTTCAGCAGATGCTTCTACTATATCAACTTCAGGTCTTGAAACGATATCAAGTCCGCTTTCTTTTGCGGCAGCAGGATAAGCTTCTCTGAGTACATAATCAACAGCATCGTTAAATAAAACCTCTTTGCCGTATGTAGCCTCAACTATTTTTCTTGGAGCTTTTCCTTTTCTGAATCCCGGAATCCTGAAATAATTTTTATTCTTATTAAAAGAGTAATTCAAACCCTCTTCAAACTTTTCTGCATCAACTGAAAAAGAAATTTTGTATTTATTGATATCCAATTTTTCAAAGTTGCTCATTATAAAAATCCTCCTAAGTAAATAAGTATTACATATTTATTGATTATAACATATCCTGTAAATTTAGTCAATCATTAAATTTCCTGTTTAGTGTTATCGTGTTTTAAAATATTTCCGTTACAATATCATCTATCACCGCATCGGTATTTTTTTCCATATAATCTATCACATTATCTATAATACTTTGCGCATGATTTTTTTCGTTTGAAACACAGGCAAATCCTATTACAATAGATTGTAATATATCATGCTTATCTATTTCTGCCACCGAAACATTGAACTTATTCTTCGTTTTCTCCACAAGACTTTTCACTACCATTCTTTTTTCTTTCAGTGACTTGACCCATTCTGCGCTCAGGTATACTTCACAGCTGCCAATTATCATTTATATCACCTCTGTGCCTTTTAAATTTTTCAAAATCAATTATATGGTAACTCAGATATCCGAATATTATTCCCAGTATCATTCCGAAAAACACATCGCTCGGATAATGCACAAAGAGATACAATCTTGAAAATCCTATACATGCAGCCAGCACATAAAGCATAACATATCTTCTGTTTGTCAGAAAAAAAACCGTTGCCACCGCAAATGATGCTTCCGCATGCCCCGATGGAAACGAATATCCCTCAGGTGCGCTTATCAGCAGATTAAAGCTTTCAACCACATAAAACGGTCTTAATCTTGCAAAAGCATTTTTCAGTATGACATTCCCGAATATAAAACACATCACAAGCGCAAATAATATCCTTACACCTGTTTCTCTTGTTTTTGGAAATACAATAAGAGAAATGCTCAGTATAAGAAAAAATATTCCGCCATCGCCAAGCATTGTCATAAATTGCCAGAAATAGTCGCCAATAGCTGTTCTGAAATTGTTCTGTATATAATTTAAAATATCAAGATCAAATAAAGTTATAGAACTCACCTGTCCGCCTCCTTTCAGGTACATGAGCTTGTGAAATTACACCAAAATATACATCTTTATATTTTTGCGAATATACTCTTTACATTTTTCATATCTTCATGAAGCTGACTTTCAAGCTGTTCTATATTTTCAAACTTCACATCATCCCTTAACCACTGCAAAAACATAACTTTTATTTTTTCTCCGTAAATGTCATCTTTAAAGTTAAATAAATGTGTTTCTACAGTTCTTTCAGTGCCATTTAATGTTGGATTTTTTCCTATGTTCGTCATACTGTTATATATCTTATCGCCTATCTGCGTTTTTGTTACATATACACCGTCAGGCGGCAGAAGCTTTTCATCACCCTCCACAAGATTTGCCGTAGGAAAACCTATCTTACGTCCGATCTTTTTACCCTGTGCAACATTTCCTATTATAAAATATTCCTTATTAAGAAGTCTGTTCGCCTCTTCAAAATTCTTTACAAATATACATCTTCTTATTCTTGTGCTGCTCACCCTCTCGTTGTTGTCCATTACAGAATTTATTTTTATAACTTTTACACCGTAAATATCTCCATATTTCTTCAGTGTTTCGTAGTTTCCCGACCTGTTTCGACCGAAATAATAATTCTCCCCGACAACAAGGACTCTGCATTTTACTTTATAGTACAATAACTCAAAAAATTCTTTTGTATCCCATGCCGCAAATTCTTTTGTAAACGGATATTGTATCAGTGTATCTACACCAAGCTTCTCCATAGCATGTATTTTTTCTTCGGTTGAAAGTATCGAATAATACTTTTTACCGTCACCGAGTACATATACGGGGTGTGGATAGAAAGAAAAAACTATGGAAGTCAATCCTTCTTTTTCGGCGTATTCTTTTACTGTACTTATAAGCTTCTGATGACCTTTGTGTATACCATCAAAATTTCCGAGTGTCACAGCAGATTCTTTTACTTGTTCTATCTCTGTACTTTCATATACTGTCATTTTCACAAAACTCCCATTACGAAAATACGCTTTGATATTTTCTCACATCAACATAGTTACCGGCTTTGCAAATTCATTTTCTTTTTTGTATATACCCACAAGTTTGCCATCGTTTTTATATACAAAAAAATTCTCACCGTCATCTATATCTTTTCTGTCAAGATAAGATAAGTTTATTTTGTTTCCGTTTATAACATATTTATCTGCCGCAGATGCAGCCTTTGCTTTTTTCATATCCGGCATCACATCTTCTATCGGCATAAGTATATCTTCAATTTTTCCGAGATCGGCTTTTTCCGAAAATTCAGCTAACTTTATCGAATCTTCAATATAGAAATTCCCGGTTCTCGTTCTTGTAAGTTCCGACATAAAACCGCCACATCCAAGCTTTTCGCCTATATCATTACAAAGCGTTCTTATATATGTACCTTTTGAGCAAATCACGTCTATCACGATATTCCTTTTATCCTTAAATTCGAGTACCCTTATATCATATATCGTAACTTTTCTTTTTTTACGCTCTATCGTCTTTCCCTCTCTTGCAAGTTCATACAGTTTTTTACCGTTTATCTTTATAGCCGAATACATAGGAGGAGTCTGCAATATATCTCCTCTGAAACTCTCAACTGCATTTATTATTTCGTTTTCATTACAGTTTACATCAAAACTCTGTATGATCTCACCACTTATATCCTGTGTCGTTGTAAACGCACCGAGCGTAAGTACAGCCATATACCTTTTTATATCGGAAGCGATATATTCGGCAGTTTTTGTCGCTTTTCCTATACATATCGGAAGAACACCGCAGGCATCGGGATCAAGCGTTCCCGTATGCCCCGTTTTCACTCTGTTAAGTTTCTTCCTCACGATATTTACAACATCATGTGAAGTATATCCTTTTTCCTTATATATATTTATAATGCCGCATAATTCGTCCATATCGGCTCAAGCTCCCTCGGAAACAACATCTTCAAGTTCTTTTACTATTATCTTTTCAGCTTCTTCCACCGTACAGTCAAAATCAGCACCGGCCGCAAGTTTATGTCCGCCGCCGCCGAACTTGATGGCAATACCGCTCACATCTGTACTTATAGAGCGCATACTGACCTTCGTTTTTCCGTTTTCCTTCTCATATACAAATACAGCTGCATCAACATCGTCTATATTGAGAATAAAACTTACTATACCGTCAAGATCTTTATATGTTGCACCGCTTTCAAGTATCTCTTTCTTTGTAAGTATAACTCTTGATATGCCGTTTTCAATCTTCAGTTTGTTAAGAGCCTTTATGAATATATTAAGTTCTTCTCTTGATTTTGAATAAAGTATCTTGTTTTGTATCTCTGAATAGGGAACTTCAAATCCTATCAGAACAGACGCTATCTCATGAGTTCTCGGCGAAGTACAATTATGCTTGAATCCTCCGGTATCCGATACGATGCCGGTATATAATGCAGATGCTATTTCATCTGTTATAACAGAGAAATTTCTTATTATTTCAAATACAACTTCCGATGTACTTGATGCGTTGGGATAAACCACATTATACTTTGCATATTCGGTATTGCTTATATGATGATCTATGTTTATCGTATTTTCTGTTCTGTCAAATACAGACTGTGCATCACCGAGTCTGTCCTTGCTTCCGCAGTCAACAGCTATAAAAAGATCCGGTTCAAGCTTATCATAATCACCCTTATATATCATTTCTCTTCCCTTGATATAGTAAAATTTATGCGAATAATCTTCAAGCAGTACCGTAACATCCTTGCCGATCATCTTCAGACACAACGCAAGTCCGAGAGCCGAACTCACCGCATCGCCATCGGGATTTATATGCCCTGCGATACAAATATTATTTCCGTTTTTTATAGCTTCCTGTAATTCAATATCGTATGATTCCATATTATTCCCCCTGTCGAGAATTTTTTGAAAATTTTTATTGTTCTCTATTTTCGTTATCTTTTGCTGTTACTTCGTCTATAAGCTTAGACATTCTGATACTGTATTCAAGAGAATCATCAAGAATAAACTTAAATTCGGGCGTGTTTCTGAGATTGATCTTTCTTGCTATCTCTTTTCTTACGAAACCGCAAGCCTTTTCCAGCACACTCATAACTTCTTTCTTTTTATCATCATCACCGAGTATGCTTATAAACACCTTACAGTATTTAAGATCATTCGTAGTTTCCACTTTCAATACGCTTGTTATCACTCCGATACGAGGATCTTTCATACCGCTTCTGAGTATCTCCGATACTTCTCTTTTTATTTCATCATTTATGCGTATCATTCTGTTATTTGTTTTCATAAAAACATTTCCTTTTGATATTATCTGTCTTAATATTTTATCTTAGTATTTTTATCTCGGAATTTCTTCCATTACAAATGCTTCTACTATATCTCCCTCTTTTATGTCATTGAATTTGACAAGCGTAAGCGCACATTCGTAGCCCGCATTTACTTCCTTTACATCGTCTTTGAAGCGTTTAAGTGATGCAAGTTCACCCTCATATATGACCTTGCCGTCTCTGACAACTCTAACCTGTGAATTTCTTGTTATCTTTCCGTCCGTTACATAAGAACCGCCTATAGTACCTATTCCCGAAGCCTTGAAAAGCTGTCTTATCTCAATATGTCCTATCACTTTTTCTTCATATTCGGGATCAAGCATACCTTTCATAGCAGCAGTAATATCTTCTATCGCATTATATATAACTCTGTATAATCTCATATCGACTTTCTGATCATCTGCTACAGATTTAGCAGAAGCCTCAGGTCTTACGTTAAAACCTATGATTATGGCATTCGATGCGCTCGCAAGCATAACGTCTGATTCGGTTATTGCACCTACACCGCCGTGGATAGTTCTTATCCTTACATTTTCATCGGATAACTTTTCAAGGCTTGCCCTTACCGCTTCAACAGAACCCTGAACGTCTGCCTTTATTACTATATTAAGTTCTTTGACATTACCGGATTGTATCTGGCTGAACAGATCATCAAGAGAAACTTTCTGAGGAGTTTCCTTTAACATATCTACTCTGCCCTTTGCAACTACCGATTCAGCGACCTGCCTTGCCTGCTTATCATTTTTTGCAACATAAAAAGTATCACCGGCAGCAGGAACTTCGTTAAGACCAAGTATCTCAACAGGCATAGACGGACCTGCTTTCTTGACTTTCTGCCCCTTGTCGTTCATCATCGCTCTTATTTTTCCGTAAGATGCTCCGGCAACTATCGGATCGCCTATTTTAAGTGTACCGTTCTGAACAAGTACAGTTGCAACCGCACCTCTGCCCTTGTCAAGCTGTGCCTCGATTATAGCACCTCTTGCTCTTCTGTCAGGATTAGCTTTAAGCTCTTTCATCTCGGCAACAAGTATTATCATTTCAAGAAGCTGGTCAAGACCTTGTTTGCTCACAGCCGAAACGGGAACGCATATCGTATCTCCGCCCCAATCTTCCGCAAGAAGACCGTATTCCGTAAGCTCCTGTTTAACTCTGTCGGGATTTGCCCCCTCTTTATCTATCTTGTTTATTGCAACTATTATCTCAACACCGGCAGCTTTAGCATGGTTTATAGCCTCTATCGTCTGAGGCATAACACCATCATCGGCAGCAACTACAAGAATAGCAATATCCGTTACTTGTGCCCCTCTCATTCTCATAGCGGTAAAAGCCTCGTGTCCCGGAGTATCGAGGAATGTAATAGGCTTGTTGTCAATAGATACCGTATAGGCACCTATGTGCTGAGTTATGCCGCCTGCTTCTTTTGCGGTAACATGGCTGTGTCTGATAGCATCGAGGAGAGAAGTC
>JAFUUG010000291.1 GCA_017483905.1 Bacillota bacterium | reverse complement strand
TGGGGAACGGAGTATAAACAGAACAATGCGTAGACCTGAGATAAGAACAGCCTTGAAATACGCTTTTCCAAAGACCATACCCATATTTGCAGGCTTTTGGTTTCTCGGACTGAGTTACGGCATACTTATGAATGTTCAGGGATTTAGCTTTGTTTACCCTATGCTTATGAGCCTAACGATCTTCGGTGGATCGCTTGAATTCGTGGCGGTGTCGATGTTGATGAGTGCATTTGCTCCCCTGCAAACACTTCTGCTCACGCTGCTGATACAAGCAAGACATTTGTTTTACGGAATATCAATGCTTGAAAAATACAATGGTACAGGTTGGAAAAAGCCTTATCTTATATTTGGACTTTGTGATGAGAGTTTCTCAATAAACTATTCCTCAGAAGTTCCCAAAGATGTTGACAAAGGTTGGTTTATGTTCTTTGTCACGCTCTTGAATCATATGTATTGGTTCACCGGGTCAACGCTCGGAGGTCTGCTTGGCTCTTTACTTAACTTCAACACCGAAGGTCTTTCATTTGTTATGACAGCTATGTTCGTGGTGATATTCCTCGACCAGTGGCTAAAGGAAAAACAGCATATCTCCTCGATCATCGGTGCTCTTGGCTCTTTGCTGTGCCTTATAGTTTTCGGCTCGGAGAATTTTATGATACCCACAATGGTGTGCATTGTTGTTTTCCTTACCATACTGCGAAAGCCCATTGAGGCAAAGGAGGATAAAACACAACTATGACAGTTACACAGCAAATTATTACCATAGCCCTGTGCGTTCTTGGAACAATGGCAACACGGTTTCTGCCTTTTCTTGTTTTTTCTCCGGACAAACCCACGCCAAAGTATGTGCAATATCTCGGAAAGGCTCTGCCTGCTGCAATATTCGGAATGCTTGTGGTGTATTGCTTGAAAGATGTGTCATTGTTCAACGGATCTCACGGCATACCCGAAGCAATAGCTATAGCTATTGTAATAACCCTGCACCTCTGGCAGAGAAAAATGCTCCTTTCCATTGCAGGTGGAACTGTTTGCTATATGCTACTTGTTCAACTTGTATTCTGATATATTGTATAGTTTTTTCAAATGACCGTAGTCTATTGACGAATTTAAAACCGTTCCACACAAGTTAAACACAGAATTGTGGAGCATATCTCCATTGGCAATCGAGTAGGAGGTGACTGATACCTTCCTACTCGATTATAGTTCGTTCAATCTTGTATAGTTCGTTCATTTTTATACAGGTTCGTTCAATCTTGTTGACTTCGTTCAATTTTATAGAGTTCGTTCAAAGTTGCACCCAAAGGTAAAATCCCGCAATCAGCGAAAAGACAAAAAAATAAGACCTCGTCGGTCTAATGTCTTGAAAAAGCCCTGAAATCAAGGGGATTTTGAATGTGAATTGTATCAATCTCGGTACTATTTTATCGCATATAAGGTCATCTGGAGTTGGTGCGATAAGCTCGACCATCATTTCACGAATATGTTTCGGTGTTCGGAATTGCCCGTTCTGACCCGCTGTTGAAAGTTTACCAAGCATATATTCATATAGATCGCCTTGCATATCAAGCTCTGAAATATCATGCTCATATAAATCTTCAAGTCCTGTAATTATTTTCTGCAATACCTGTGGATTCGGAATAACAAACACCGCATTATCCATATATTTTGTAAATGCCGTTTGCATTTGTTTTTCGGTATCTCTCTCAGGTATTTCCATAATTTCGCCTTTTTCATTAAAATCAGGAAGTTTACCATACTTCATTCTTTTTACAGCCGGAAATACTCTCTGAGAAATAATATCAAATATTTCTCTTGAATCCATATTCTTAAATTTACTCCATCTCATAGATTGCCCTATTTCCGATTGAGGAAATATATAATCGGGAGTTTCGCCCGTCAGATTTGCAAATTCTTCTTGCTCAAGCTCTTTCTCATCAAGAGAACGAATAAACATCAAATATGTGATCTGCTCAATGACCGTCAACGGATTGGTTATTCCGCCTGCCCATATATCCGTCCATATTTTGTCAATTTTGTTTTTTATTATTCCTGTTACCATTTTGTATTCTCCATTCGTATAACCATAACACCTTTTCTCCATATTACCACAACTTACAATTAAAGTCAAACAAATCATCATTACAGATTATATGCACAAATTTGATTGCTATTTTTATCAATACCCCCTCAAACCAAAACAAGGCATAAAAGCAATTACCCGAAATGCTTTTATGCCTTGCTTTTTCCCTAAAATAAGCCACTTATAAACCTTTTGGCGAAATAGCCTTATCATTACGCCAAAAAGTATAAACAATTTGGCGTAATTCATTAAACAATTTGGCGAAACTCCCTTTTTGCTGTTAGGGGGGATATTCTGTTCGCATATCCGCATAAAATTTGGCGGAAATACAGTACACAAATTTTGCACAAGTGTTAATTTTTCTCGGAAATCTCAACTTTTCCGAGAGAGCAAACAAACGGTTTCAATGTGCGATACAAGCCTTGTGGCATACTAAATGGTGTAATTCCGCACATTTCTTAGAGGGGGATACCCACTTTGCAGAGGGGGTCAAGGGGGGATATTTTTTGTTTATGGGGTATATAAAAAAGGCTTTTGGGGGGGATAGCATTTTTTCTAAGGGGGATAGTTCCCTCGTTTTTGCCTAAAACAAGGGATAGAACGAGCCTATCCCTTTGAGTGATTACTTGCTTTTCTTAAACATATCAATGTATATGACTTGTTCTTCTTCTGGTATATGGAAAACTTCCATAGCTTCTTTAATCGAACAGCTTAGTTTTAGCATTACATCTTTTA
>JAFUUG010000290.1 GCA_017483905.1 Bacillota bacterium | reverse complement strand
TTTGCTTCAAAATATACTGTATGCGGCTGTTTTAACTGTATCGGTATTTTCAAGCGGAAAGATAATAAAGCAAATTATGGGAGCTATTTAAGGGGGTGGTCATTAAATGTCAATCGAGGTAAGAGTACCCGAAGAAATCAAGGATTACAAAGAAAGTATTATAGCAGGATTGTCCATAAGGCAATTACTATGTGGAGGTGTCGCTCTTTTAACAGCAGTGCCGACTTTTTTACTTCTTAGAAATGTGGATCAGGACTTGGCTACTTATGTAACAATGGCGGTTGTTGCTCCTACATTTTGTATAGGTTTTATAAAAAAGGACGGCTATAATTTTGAAACATATTTGAAAATAAAGCTGCATTCTTTTTTTGGAAAGAGTAGGCGTGTTTATGAAACTGATGTTACAGAAAATATTATTCCTGTTGAGATAGAGGAATATGCGGAAATATATGAAGAAATAAGTAAGGAAAATCAAGAAACCGAGAAAGAACGAGGTGGTAAAAGTGTTCGGAACAAGAAAAAAAGAAAATCTGAACGAACAACAAAACAGTCAGAGTATGACCTTATCGAAGTTGCAGCGAAAACAGTTAAAAGAAAAAGAAAAACAGCGTATAAGAACATTAAAGCAGCAGCAAGAGCAAATCGAGCAAAGAAACAAGAAGAAAAAGAAAAAACTTAAAAACGAAGCTGCACCGAGCAGCTGCCAAGATACCATAAAATACAAATATATGTTTCAAAAAGGTATATGTCAGTCGGGCGAAAATTTCTTTTCAAAGCAGCTTAAATTCAGCGATATAAATTATCAAGTCGCACAGAGAGATGAGCAGATAGATATTTTTTCACGCTATTGCGAGATACTCAATTATTTTGACCCTAATATCAATTTTCAAATAACAGTGCATAACCGCAGAATTGATAAAGACGAATTTAAGTCGCAGATGTTTCTTAAAATGCAAGGTGACGATAAAAACGAACTTCGCAGAGAATATAATGAAATGCTTGAAAATAAGGCATTACAAGGTCAAAATTCCATAATAAGAGAAAAATATATCACTTTCGGTATTGAAGCCGAGAATTACAAAGCGGCATATCCTGCACTTATGCGAATTGAAACCGATTTAACAAGTCATTTCAAAAATTTGGGCTGTGATGTTATGTCATTGTCGGGAGAAGAACGGCTTGAACATATCAATTCAATTTTGAATCCGTCAGAACCTTTGAAATTTGATTATGATTATCTTATTGGCACAGGTCTTTCGACAAAGGATTTTATAGCACCTTACTTTTTTGATTTCAAGCCTGATAATAAGCAAACATATTTTGAATTTGGTGATTATTTCGGACAAGTGCTGATGATAAAGAAATTTCCGACAGATTTATCAGATAAGATGCTTAATGCTTTATCCGAGATACCTTGTAACACGACAATAAATATTCATTCAAACAGTATGGATAATTCGTCGGCTATCGAAATGGTAAAAACAAAATTGGCATTTATGGAGCAAGACAAAGCAACACGACAACAGAAACTTTTACAGCAAGGTACAGACCCCGATATGATACCGCAGCACTTGAAAAGACATCTTGAAGAAACAAATTTACTGATAGATGATATGCAGAACAAAAATCAAAGACTTTTTCAAGGCTCTATCCTCGTTTTTACATCGGCAAGGACACTGACTGAATTGAATGAAAATGTAGAAAAATTAAAAGGTGTAGCGAGATCTAACGGCTGTGAACTATCTCCTATTGCGTGTGAACAAGAAGCAGGCTTAAATGCGACTTTACCGCTTGCAAAAAATGATATAAAGATACGCAGAACATTAACAACGGCATCACAAGCTATTTTCATACCTTTTACAACACAAGAATTGTTCGAGAAAAACGGTATGTATTACGGTTTGAACGCATTATCGAGAAACCTTATTTTCTTTAACCGCAAAGGTCTTAAAAATCCATCGGGATTTGTTCTTGGAACACCCGGTTCGGGCAAATCATTTGCGACGAAACGTGAACTTGTAAATATACTTTTATCCTGTGCGGATGATGAAGTTATCGTTATAGATCCCGAGTCAGAGTACCTAACCCTTTGTTCAAATTTCGGCGGAGAAATCGTAAAAATCAGCAGTGATACAAATACATTTTTCAATCCATTGGATATAACAATGAACTATTCGGACGGCGATGAAGATGATAGAGATGATAATCCTTTATCTTTTAAGACGGAATTTATTTTTTCTTTTCTTGATGTTATTGTTACGAAAGAAAGCGGAATAGGCTTAACAGGTGCAGAACGAACACTTGTTGACCGTACACTTACCGAAACATACAAGCACTATTTCAAGAATGAAAATAATGGTATGCCTACACTTATTGATTTTTGCAATGAACTTGCAAATGTAAAAGCTCCCGAACTGCAAAGCGAAAAAAACAATCTTCTTAAAGTGCTTGGACTTTATACAACAGGTTCATTTAACCTTTTCGCACATAAGAGCAATATTGATATACATAACAAATTTGTTGTATTCGATATTAAGGAATTGGGCGATCAAATAAAAAC
>JAFUUG010000289.1 GCA_017483905.1 Bacillota bacterium | reverse complement strand
TCCTATTATAGCTCCGTACAATGTCGTAAGCACCGTTGCACTTAAAGTACCGCCTATTGCACCCTCTACCGTCTTTTTTGGGCTTAGTTCGGGTATAAGTTTTTTCTTTCCGAATTTTCTCCCTGCAAAATATGCTCCCGTATCACACCCGAAAGCACAGAAAAAAGGAAGATATATAATATATTGTCCGTATAAAATTTCTTCTCTGAGCAAATACAAAAAGCCAAACATCACCGGAACATAAATAAATCCGTAAACAGTATATACTGCATCCTTAACATCTATCTTCCTGTGCATCATGACCATAGAGCTCATAGCCAATATAAACAATGCAGTAAATATCACATCCGCATTTTCAAACTTTGTACCAAGCAACAATATATATACTATCGCCGCCGCATATCCAAAAATATGGACAGCTTTATTTTCTCCCGACACGGCATGATATAATTCATATAACCCTACCAATGAAAGAAATATCAGTCCTATTTTCATAGTCAATCCGCCCATTATCACAAAAAAGAGAAGTATCGGCAATCCAACTACACTTGATATGATCCTTATAAGCATTACTTCACCTCGTTTCTGCCTCCGAATCTTCTGTCCCTTCCTCTGAATACTTCAACAGCCTCAATAAGATCATCAATATTAAAATCAGGCCAGAGTTTATCGCTGAAATAAAATTCGGTATAGGCAAGCTGCCACATAAGGTAATTGCTTAACCTCAGTTCGCCGCTTGTCCTTATCAGAAGTTCGGATCGGGTATTCCCTTTGTATCGAGATTATCCGATATCATATCTTCACTTATATCATCGACAGATATTTCTCCAGCCTTTACCTTTTTTGCTATTTTTTGCATTGTTCTCTTTATTTCATCTCTTGAACCGTAATTTAATGCAATATGAAGCTGAAGACCTGTCTTATCCGAAGATGCCTCTTCAAGTTCTTCCATCTTTTCTCTCAGATCCTGAGGTATGCTTTCTCTTTCTCCTATGAAGTCCATTTTTATATTGGTGTTTTCATTATCCCTTATGTACATTCCGACATATTCTTTCAATAATCCCATAAGAGCCGATACTTCTTCAACGGATCTCTTCCAGTTTTCCGTTGAAAAAGCATATACCGTCATGTGTTTAAGTCCGAGTTTGTCGGCATCTTTACATAATTGTTTTAATGTTTCTGCACCTCTTCTGTGTCCGAGAGCCTTAGGCATAAATCTTTTTTTTGCCCATCTTCCGTTGCCGTCCATAATTATAGCAATATGCTGAGGTAATTCAACCATATCCGAGTAACCTCCCATTTATAATAAAAACCGCTGAAAATTTCTTCTCTGCGGTTTTTAATTTTTATCATATACTCATTATTTCCTTATTTTTATTCTCAATGGCTTTATCTATCTCACCGATATATTTATCTGTAAGTTTCTGAACTTCATCTTCAAGATTTTTAAGTTCATCTTCTGTTATTTCCGATGCTTTCTGCTGTTTTTTGAATGCGTCCATAGCATCTCTTCTGATATTTCTTATAGCGACCTTGTTATCCTCACCCTTTTTCTTAACATCTTTAGTCAAAGATTTTCTTCTTTCTTCCGTAAGTTCAGGGAAAACAAGTCTTATAACTTTGCCGTCATTTGTAGGATTGATTCCGAGATCTGACATATTTATAGCCTTTTCGATATTCTTTAAAGTAGATGCATCATAAGGGCTTATAAGTATCATTCTTGCCTCAGGTGTTGAAATATTGCCCACCTGATTTATAGGCATTTCCGTACCGTAAGCCTCCACCGTTATCCTGTCAAGGACATGAGGATTTGCTCTTCCCGCTCTGATAGTTGCGAGATCCCCCTCAAGACTTGCTAAACTTTTTTTCATTTTTTCCTCATAAGAAGAAGTTTTTGCTGACATAAGATTTACCTCCCTATTTTTTAATTAATTTTCACACCGTAACAGTTGTTCCTATTTTTTCGCCTTTTGCCGCTTTTATTATTCCCTCATTTTCCGCAAGAGCAAATATAACTATAGGTATCTTCTGCTCATAGCAAAGATTTGCCGCAGCTATATCTATTACTTTTAAGTTTTTCTCAACTATAATCTTGCACTCTATCTCATCATATCTGACAGCATTCGGATTTGTCGCAGGATCGCTGTCATATACACCATCTATATTCTTTGCGTATAATATAGCGTCTGCCTCAAGTTCGCAAGCCCTGAGTGCCGTTACCGTATCTGTCGAAAAGAAGGGCTGTCCTATTCCTCCCGCAAATATGATCACCGTTTTATTTTTAAGATGTTCAAGTGCTCTTTCCTTTGAAAATTGTTCCGTCATCGTTCCCACTATAAACGGAGTCATTACTACGGCATTTATTCCGTTCTGCTTAAAGCTGTCCGCAAGATACAGAGCATTCATCACCGTTGCGAGCATACCGATATTATCGGCTCTGCATCTGTCCATTTTGGGATTGGCACTTCGACCCCTCCAGAAATTACCGCCTCCGACTACAAGCGAAACCTCCGTACCCTGCTCCATGACATTTTTTATCTGAGCTATTATTCCCTCAATGGTGGAATTGTCAAAACTCTGTTCCTTTTCGGCAGCAAGAGCCTCACCGCTTAATTTTAATATAATTCTTTTATACATATATCGGATTCCTCCCTGCTATATTTTTTTAGTTGCATTGAATCCCTATGTATTATATTAGCATATTTTTACTTTTCTTTCAATAGCAGATTTAATTAATTTGCAAATTGATTTCCTTATACTCTTTTCCCCATACTTCCATTGCATCAAGTATCGGTCTCATCGTTTCCCCAAGTTCACTCAGTGAATATTCAACTCTCGGCGGCACTTCCGCATAAACTTTCCTCACGACTATCCCGTCAGTCTCCATCGACCGCAGGCTCTCCGTAAGCACTTTCTGGCTTATTCCCTCAAGTGACTTGTGAAGTTCATTAAATCTCCACGACCGCATAAGAAGATTTCTTATAATGAGCAGTTTCCATTTGTTTCCTATTATCTGCACCGTCGTCGCAACATCACATTCGGGCAGTTCACTTTTTTTCAGCATATTACCGCACCTCCCTGTTTCCACAATTATATCACACCCAAAAAAATTTTTCAATAAAAAACGTCAATTTTTCCCCATAGATCCGCAATACTTACTTTTAGAAACCATACT
This sequence comes from Bacillota bacterium, assembly GCA_017483905.1. Lineage (GTDB taxonomy): Bacteria > Bacillota > Clostridia > Lachnospirales > CAG-274 > RGIG4831. Next base: position 161 of record JAFUUG010000289.1, on the reverse strand, counting down.
TACAAAATTGTACGTTCTTTTCTTATTTATCTTCCTGTGCTATCATATACTTGTAAACGGAAAAGAAGTCGTAAAGATTTAAGGTGATATATTATGCAAAACGATAAACTGACATATCTTATAAATTATCTGATCTCCGAAAGAGATGATCTTAAAAATAT
>JAFUUG010000288.1 GCA_017483905.1 Bacillota bacterium | reverse complement strand
CTGATTAGACTTCAGCCTTATTTTGCTGTTCTTTTTCGCTTATATTTTTTGATAGTTTAATCATTATAATTCTGTAAGTATTATTAAGCATTATTCCGTTGCATTTTACAATCAGCTATAGTATTAAAGTACACAATAAATATCTCTGTATTTGATTGCGTACTTTAAGTATATCTGTGGCAAACAGCATAAAAATGCAATTTGTCATAAAATTAATCCTATTATATTTAGGATACCTCTAAAAATTCATTCTTTGCAAAACTTGATGAATTTTCCAATAGCTGCGTCAAAGTTTCTCAACATAGCTTTTCTGCTATGCTTTCGAGCCTTTTCCTTGCTCTTGAAAAATTCCTCTGCGTTCTGCTTCAAAGCAATTTTTAGAGATGTCCTTTAGAAGTACTTTTAATATCTCAATAAATCTGAACCATTTGTCAAGTTTATGATTTGCCGTGTAGTCTATCATATTTAGTGCATTTTTATAATTCAATGTAATACTCTTTTTCTGATTATAACTTGATGGTAGCAATTGTATGACCTGTCATTATTGCTTTTATCATTCAGTATATTATAATTGCTTTTTTCAAAGTTATCATCGGTAATGCAAGGCACGAGGTTGAATATATGTATATCCTCTTCAATAGCTTTTACAAGTACCTCAATCGAATTTTTGTCAAGCGAATCGACAAAGCGTTTTGCCTTTACATCTGGTGGAAGAAAGTGTCTGCAAGATTCGATAGCCTAAAAAAAATTAGGTGTAAACAAACAAAACGCGGGGGAATGGGCGAATAGCAGGAAAGGCTATTGGAGAATTTTCGATAGTTGGATTCTAAGCAAGTCAATAACAAACAAATACCTTGCATCAGTGGGATATGATGATATATATCAAAGATACAAGGTGCCGTACTTAAGCTATTGAACCGCTGCGTATCGAACGGTACACATGGTGGTGTGATGGGTCGGCTAAGCAATTAATGGTTAGCCTTTTACTCGATTTTTTTATGGGAATCGCCGGATTAATGATTGCTTACAATATTTTTAACTTTTTTGGCATATATATCATTTTTTCAGTATCATTAAAATTATTACCAATAAAACAAACTCGAATAGTTAATAAATTGACGATATAATTGATAATACAAAAGATAACTGTTATAAATGTAGTGTTTATCGGAAAATACAGCAATAAATCAAGTTGTTTTGTTGAAATTTAACAGCGAATGTAATTGTACTACAAGAATTTTTAAAAATCTAAAAATTATATATAATAACACGGAAATCAATTTTTGAAAATATGCACAAAATTGTATAATACTGCAAAAAACAAAACGAATATTTATACATAATAATTGAATAAATGTGGCTTTTTCTGCGTTTTTATTCATAAGAGGCAACTATTGTAACGATTCATTAAATGCCTAATTGTGCAAGTTGTTTAAAATGGTATTGAAAATTGATTTCCGTTATATAATAACTCAACTTTCCCACCTATAAAAGTGCTTTAAAGCCGCAGAAAAACAGGTGGAATAATAAATAAATTTGTCATCTTGACATTAAAAAAGCACCATTTCTGTGGTATAATGAGATTAGCAAAAAAATAACCAACAATAGAAAGGGTGCTAATCTTATGATAAACCAAAACGAACAGAATTGCAATACCCAAAATGAAATTTTTAACGCTATCAAGGAGCTTAAAATGGGTAATTTATTGCGAAAATCCAACATCAGAAAAAATATAGGTATTCCGGTATTGGAAGTATTCCGATTTTTGCTGTTATTGGTATTCCAAGGTAAAAATCTTTTCCGTTTTCTTAACTCAAAGCACAAGGAACAGGCTGTTTCCAAAAACACTTACTATCGTTTTTTGAACGAAACTTCATATAATTGGAAAAAGTTTCTGATGCTTCTTGCGTGTAAGGTCATATCTTCGTTTGATAAATTGACCCGACCCTAAAGAGTAAAAGTATTTTTTATCGACGAT
>JAFUUG010000287.1 GCA_017483905.1 Bacillota bacterium | reverse complement strand
TTGATTTTCATTTTTTATCCTCTCCTTTCCAAAACGATATTTATAATATCGATTTAATCAATACTATACACCCTAAAAATAGTTTTGTCAAGTATTTTTTTTAAATTTTCAAAAAAATCTTGACTTTTAATATCGGTTGTGTTATTATGTATCTTGAAAGGAGCTGAAACTATGGATAACTTAATAGGTGAAACCATAAAAGAAAAAAGACGTAAAATGAAGATTACGCAAGTGAACTTTGCCGAAATGATAAAAAAGAAAGAAAGCACTGTGCGCAAATATGAAAACGGCGAAATAATGCCGCCCATACCTGTGCTTAAAAAAATGTGCGAAATTCTTGACATTGATATGGCAGTTCTTTTAAAGGAAAGCGGCGCAGACAACAATGCTTCGGAAATCAACCCCGAATATTATGTAGGCAGAACAAGCGTTGAAACTCCCGACGAAACTTCCTACGGAGCAAAAGGCAGTTTTATTCACGCACTTACAGCATTAAAAAATGCCGCACCGATACAAATAGAAACAAATACGGAAAACAACTCTTGTACTGTTACATTTCCGAAAGATTTTAACATATTGATGTATGTAGAAAAAATAAAGGAAATTTTTGATAAGGTAGATGCGATCCCCGAAGTGTTTGGTGACAAAACAGATGAATTATCCGAACAATTCAAAGCTGACCTTAAATTACAGTATCAAGAACAATTAAAAGCGATAGCTTCACTTGCCGATTCTTCACATTAAAAGAAAGGTACGCAATATAATATTGCAAGTAGGTGAATAATGGCTAATATCAGAAAAAGAGGAAACACATATCAGATAACAGTATCACTCGGACGAGATGTTGCAGGAAAGAAAATAATAAAAACCACAACTTTTAAACCGCCTGTCGGTCTTACACCAAAGCAGGAACGCAAAGAGGTTGAGGCATACGCTTTTAAGTTCGAGGAAAAGGCTAAAAACGGCTTGATATATGACGGAAATAAAACAACTTTTTACGAATTTACCGTAAAATGGCTTGAAGAATACGCAAAGTATCAGTTAGAGCCTACAACAATATCAGGCTATGTACATTATCTTGACAAACATATAATTCCTTATTTTGGTCATTTTAAGCTGACAGAGATCAAACCTATGCACTTGCAGGAGTTCTGTATAACTTTAATGCAGGACGGTATAAGAACGGACGGAAAATCGGGCGGATATTCAAGTTCTACGGTAAAGAAATATCACGCTGTAATTTCCACCATAATGACAACAGCTTATAAATGGCAAATGATAGAAAGCAATCCGTGCGAGAGGGTAAAACCGCCAAAGCAGGAAGATGTACAGCATATCAAGCATTTTACACTTGAACAGGCAGATATGTTTTTAAAGGCGCTTGATTTAAGCTATACTTCCGCATATAAAGAGCATACACGAATATCCCCGAACGGAAATCCCTACACAGTACAGACATACACAGAAACACGAAGCATACCAACACAATTCAGAGTGTTGTTCAATATGGCACTCTTTGGCGGTTTCAGACGGGGCGAGCTTGTCGCATTGACGTGGGACAAGATAAGCTTCGAAAACAGCACCGTTTCGATAGACAGCGCAACAGGTTATGCAAACAAGAAAACCTATAACAAGGCTCCCAAAACAAAAGGCAGCGTTCGCACCGTAACACTGCCCGAAAGCGTTATGAAAATGCTGAAAGAATATAAATTAGAACAGGAAGAACAGAAAAATCTTCTTGCCGACAAGTGGGAAGGCGAAAATTATGTTTTCATACAATGGAACGGAAAACAGATGCACCTTTCAACTCCGTCACACGTTTTCCGAGAAGTTATAGAGAAATACAATGCTACTGTTCCCGATGAAG
>JAFUUG010000020.1 GCA_017483905.1 Bacillota bacterium | reverse complement strand
TTCGCTGTGACCGCAGATATAATCACTCTTATTAGGGGATAGCTTATCCATAACATAACAGGAAAAGGCTCTTGCGAATAATTCCACATCACTCGACCAATAGCCTTTATCTGTTTTACTGTATGCACCGTCTATCTTTTTTGCGTTTTTATAGTAATCACTAAAACTACCGTTGTCGTTGTATTTTATTGCAAACATAAGACTACGCATACAGCCGTAATAATGCTCGGTAGCGTATGTGTAACGCAAGCCGTATTCCCTTGCCGTAAAATAGTCAAGTGCGTGTCCCCATTCGTGTGCAAGACTGCCTGCACCTTTCATTTTGGTGAGATTTATAACATTTCTGTCTGGCTCAAAATGGGCAGCAGCTTTTGAAATTCCTCTTGCACCGTAGGCAATGCTTAATTGTCCGCCGAGAGATATATCCTTATCCGATATGTTAAGTGCCGCAGCCAAATCTTTTAGTGCGTCAAAGGACATATTCAAATTTTCCTGTCTGTCGCTTTGAGTTTCCCAATTACCAAATTCGCCGCCCTTAAAACCGAATGTTTCCAACATATCATTACCCGTTATGTTACGCTCCTTTCGGTAATCTTCGCCTGTCCGTTCTATATGTTCAAGCTGCGGAGGTTTGAGTGCTTTTTTTCGACTTTTGCTCTTATCTTTACTGTTTTCTTTATTATGGGCAAAAATCAATTCTTTTGCTTTCTCCTCTGATTCGACATTGCGACCTAATATTTGGTAAGGCTTTGAGGAAATAACTATATAGGTATCTTTTTCCCAATTATCAGGGTTTTTAAGTTCCTCATCGGGTTCATTGTAGTAAAAAACACCGCCGCTGAATTTTATACACAATCGAGGTGATCTACGAGTGTTGTTATCTTCATAGTGGATATTACTCCCGTCATATTTGATAATGTAATACTCGGACAATATCTTTTTTTCTTCGGAGAATAAAAATTTAGCTTCTTTTATTTTACGATCTATGCGGTAAAGAATATCCCAATGGTATATGGCATTTTCAAATTTGGTATTATAGCAGCCTGCTGTATCGTATTTGCTAAGGCGTGATTTTCTGCCGTCGGCATAAACAAAATCGTTTTTCAGCTTGCTCTCAAAATTTTTTATGTCCTCGTCTGTTTTTATATCAGCACACATATCTTTGATAAAGTTGATAGTGTGAATATAAATATCTCTGTAATCGTTTTCCAAGTTATCATACAAATATTTATATTCATTGCTGTTAGGCTTTGCAGGGAGCGAATCGTAGATAGATTTTATAAAGTAAGCACAGCGGACAGACAGACCGTCATCGACTAACTTTTGATAATCGGGTTTTTCCCATATATATTTTTTTGCAATATATTTCTCTTTCTCAATATCAGTCCATTCTCTCGTGTCTGCTGCTGTCAGACTACCTTTTTTCTCAAATAAATCTTTTCTTGCACCGCCTATCTTTTCTCCGAAATCTTCTATTTTTTCTCTCGCCATTTATTACACCTCCGATATATCTTCAAACAGCCACATATTCTCGTTTACCTCAAAAAGCGTTATAAATGTTGTATGACCTTGACTTTCAACACCGATCCCGATAAGCATTTCAAAAAAGATAAAATATCCGCTGCCGTTAAATGTGGCTGTGCCGTTTTCTGTGTCAAGTTCCAAAATGCCTATAATGTCCTCGTTTTCGATTTTATGACTTACAACATTTTCGGTAGTGCTTATTATTCTTGCGTTTACATATCTCTCCATTTCAAGTCCTCCTTGTGTGCAAAAGAAAAAGCCTGTCGGTTAAAACAGGCTCTCTCTTATGTATTTTCTTGTATTCAGTTAGCAGCGATAAGCGGTAAATAAGTAAAGGTTATCTCGTCAAGCACATAGATGAAATTGTCATCTTCCCGCCATTTTGGGTAATAGCTTTTATCATCGGGATTGAAAACCTCGTCATTCATATTGATTTTTTCATTGCCCGAATTTATATCCTCTATGACTTTCTTTATAAATTCTCCTTGCCTTGTGCTTGTTTCCGTCGGAATTACATTTCCGTTCTCGTCAAAGTCTGTAAGTTCACCGTAATAGATATTCTCGTTATCCATTTTACTCCTCCTCACTTATATCATCGGAATATGCGTGTAAACCATATCTTCAAGCACTATTTCACGCACTCGACTACGCAAGTTTTTTCTTCTGCCTACCCATTCAAGCATATCAGTATCTTTTAATTCTTCCGTAATGCCTTCTGCTTTACTCATTTTCGCCATAAGTTCTTCTTCGGCTTCATTGCAATGTCTATCCAAATATGCAATATGCAATTCAAGTTTGTTATCCATTTCAAGTGTTTCAAATGTGATTGGATATTCACTTTTGAGGTATTCTTTCCGTACTTTCCCGTAATCATCGTATTCAAAGCGTGTTCTTGGCGGCAATTCCGCTAAACGCAGATATGATGATGTGTCTGTATCGAACATATACACTTTTCCGTTTGCATATTCCCACCTGTAAAAGAGTTCTGCTGTTCCCTCCGAAAACTCATTGAAGTTTATGTAGTCCTCGTTTCTTGACAATGCTGTTATCGTTTCTTTGACTTTTTCGGCTTGCTTCGCTGTGAATTTGCTTTCGTCATAAATAAAAATCAATTTTTTCTCCATAGTGATTCCTCCTTGTTGTGTTGGCAGACTTGTTGCCGCAAGTCTGCCGTAATATTAGTTTTTACTTTTCCATTCTTCCAAAAGGTTATATATGACCTTTTCTATTTGTTTAGCCGTATAATCATTTGGAAAGTATCTTTTTAAGCTATTACCCGACAAGCTGACTTTAATAGGTGCTTCTTTTTCTTCCGTCATAATTGCGTCTATAACATTTTTATCAAGTTTATTGTCTTTGCTGTATTCCTTTAATCTCGCAGCTTGCTTGATCGACGGTGTAGTATTAAGTTCTTCGATTTTATCGCAAAGCATTTTCTGCTCTGTTTCGGTTAAGTAAGATATTTCGACCGCAACATTAAACGGCATTTTCTTGTTATCTACCATATCGAGAAATTCGGAAATAAGGAATGTAAGCCTAATGTATCTCTGTATAGTCGCTCTGCTTTCGCCTGTTTCTTCGGCTATTATCTCAACAGACGGCTTGCCTTTCAAATTATGCTCAACTTGAGCATAATTATTTTTTGGTCTGCCTGCCGTTCTCTTTAAGGCTTCAGCTTTCATTTTGTAAGAAAAGGCTTTCTCGGAGGGGAGTATTTCTTCTCGTTGAAGATTGCTGTCAACCATAAAAATCGTCGCTTCATCGTCGGACAATTCCTTGATTATTGCGGGTATTGTTTCAAGTTCGGCTTTCTCCGCCGCAAACTTTCTTCTATGCCCCGATATTATCTCATAGCCGCTGTCGGTACTTTTACGCACGATTATAGGAGATAAAACACCGTATTCCTTTATGCTCTCAACCATATCAGCCATTTTATCGTCGTCAACAACTTTGAACGGGTGATCCTTAAAGCTACGGAGTTCGGATATTTTTACTTCCGTAATACCGTTACTTGTATTTGTATCGTCACCGAAAAGGCTATCAAAACTGGTTAATTTTATCTTGCTTGCAACACCCATATCAGAATACCTCCTTTCCGCATATCTCGTCTGTTACTTCCTTATAAGCCTTTGCAACCTTGCTGCTGTTAGCATACTTATATATACTTTTGCCAACTACGCTGCTTTCTTCCTGCTTGACACTTCGGGGGATAAATGTATTAAAAACTTTGATTTTTTCGCCGTATTCCTCGTGTAAACGCTCTATAATTTCCCTTGCGTAATTAGTGCGGCTGTTTACCATTGTTATCAAAATTCCCTCAAAGTCAAGTTTAGGGTTTAATTGCCTTTTTACCTTGCCGATAGTGCGGATAAGGTCTTGCAGACCCTTGACTGGAAGATATGCCGCTTGTACGGGAATCAAAACACTATCAGCAGCAGTAAGAGCATTGACTGTCATCATACCCAGCGAGGGCGAACAATCTATAATAATGTAGTCATATCCGCTTTTAATGCCGTCAATGTATCTGCGAAGCAGGGTTTCTCTGCCTATTACTTCTATCAGCTTTAACTCCACCGTTGCAAGCGTTATATTTGAGGGAACAAGGTCTACACCCTCCGAGTGCGTAAGAATGCCTTTTTTTCCGTTTTCCTTTTCCTCAATAACATCTTCTATTATCTCGCATAGTGTATATTCGAGTTCATCGGGAGAAGTATATCCCAAACTTGCCGTCAAGTTCGCTTGATAATCATTATCAATCATAAGCACCTTATAGCCGTTTCTTGCAAGTCCTATTCCGAGATTGAGAGTTACCGAAGTTTTACCGACTCCGCCTTTTTGATTTGATACTGCTATTACTTTACTTTTTGCCATTTTATGACCTCCTTAAATTGTCTTGTTTTATATTCACCACTCAATGAGTGGGTTTCTTTATGGTTATATAATACCACTCAATGAGTGGCTTGTCAATACCTTATTTTATTTTTTTGTTGACTATGTACTCAATGAGTGGTAAAATAACATAAAAGAGGAGGTTTTGCTATGACAGTAAAGGAAATACGCAATCTAACAGGTTTGTCACAAGTTGACTTTGCCAACAAGTATGACATTCCAAGAAGAACAGTAGAAAACTGGGAAACCGAAAACGAAAAAAACAAACGGGAATGTCCGACTTATATTAGAAAAATGCTTGAGCGTTTAGTAAAAATAGACTTTAATATTGCCGATGATAAAACGGAATAAGCACCAAAAAGAAAAATCAAAGAATTGTATCAATCAAATCTTCATTTTCTTCTGTATTATCAGAAGCCTTATTTGAAGCGTTATCATCGGCAAGTATTTTGTTTTCAAGGAGTTCCTTTTCAACAAAATACTTATACATCTTATCTGTAATACCGTTTTTCTGCCGCATTTTCAGAATATTATACCATTCGTTCAAAAAATCGGTTATTCGCTGATTTTTGAACGATATGTAGGTCACATCCTCCTTTTTACCGAGGTAGATATTGTTTTGGTCTGCTTGCAACAGTATATATGTTATAATTGCTGATTCGGTATTTCTGCCATTTGCGATATTCTTCACTATCTGTTTTTCAAGGTTTGGTTTTTGCTCTTTTTTCTTTGTTTTCTTTCC
>JAFUUG010000286.1 GCA_017483905.1 Bacillota bacterium | reverse complement strand
TAAAGGATTTGTTGATACGAATCTTGCGGAAGGCTGGACACTTGACGATATAGCCGAAATGCTTTACGAATATGAGGCATACTATGACTACGGCAACATTTATGATCTGAGTACAGAGATATAAAACAATAAAACAGAAATCCCACAATCTATCAGAATCTCCTGATAGGCTGTGGGGTTATTTTTTGTTTTTTCAATTAGATATTATAAAATTAATATCTTGGGTAGTCTCGAGATGTTTTCCCAAGGGGTACCATGGGAACATAGAGGAACGCAGAAAACAGCTAAATTTTCTTTTTTGGCAATCTTATATAATTCAAAATAATCTGAATATAACATAAAAATAAAAATCTACTAAAGGAAGTGACTATTATGTTACAAATAAAAATATGTTTAGATAAAACAGGATATAGCTGCAAACCAAGAACAGAAGAAGTATCTAAAATAAGCAAAAGAATATACAAACTCACCCAATGTAATGATATCAGCATACTTGCAGATCTCATTGGAAATAAAGGTCATACATTTACTCCTGCGGTATTTGACGGAGTAGCAAGAAAGGCTGAAAATGTAACAGAAATACAACTGTTATGCCTTGATTTTGATAATGATATCAGTAAAGGGAAAAAGATGACAATATCATTTGAAGAAGCTACAGAACGCTCGTATAAATTAGGACTTCCGATAGCTTTTGCTTATGAAACATTTAGCTCCGAAAACAGAAGTAAATTCCGTATAGTATATACATACTGTGAACCTATTGTAAATCATGAATTTTATAGTGTAATAATAAATGCCTTACACAGTATCTTCCCCGAGTCTGACAGTTCAACTAAGGACATAAGCCGATTATTTTTTGGCGGCAAAGGTCTTTTAACCGAAGTATCTGACAAAACAATAAACGGAAGTATGATATTTTCAGCACTATATTATCACTTTAGCGAACCGAGAAACGAAAAAAAGAAAAAAATAGAAAATTTCGCACTCTCTAATTATGTAGGACTTGTTAATGGTACATTTCATATAGATAATATCGATGAAAAAACTTTAAAAAAAGTGCAAAACGCTGCAGTGCCTATTATATATAATAATAGGCGTAACACTGTTTTGCACGATTTTTTTATAATATATAAAAATAACACACATACACATAATCAGGGAGTGCGGGAAAATAAAGTTATAAAAAGGCGTATACCGCTGAATAAGGATAACTGTAAATGCAGTCTTTTAGAAGAATTTGCAAATGTCAGAAGATTATTAAACTATCACGAAAAATGGGGAATACTTACAAATCTTGTGCGTATAAGCGGCGGCATACAATGGTTCATAGAAATAATGTCAGATATTGAGAAAAGAGCCCCTTATGCACATAACTTCCGCAAATGGGATTCCAATGTCCGACAGATCAAAAAGAATCCTTATTCTCCCGAAAGGTGCATTACATTTTGTCCATATTGTAACGAGTGTAAACACTGTACTACTATTCTCAATACACTATCAGCTTCGAAGTATGAGATAACTGTTAAAGAAAACTGTATAAAATATACTGATATAAATAGTGCAAGGAATGAGCTTTTCTCCGTTATGCAAGAAGCTCTGAACAGCACAGACAACAAGGCTCTGCATATTATAAATGCTCAGACAGGTTTGGGAAAAACCGAGGAATATATAAATTGCATGATGTATTCGGACAGACCATTTATTATTGCTGTAAGTACTACAGAACTTAAGGAAGAGGTCTTTTACAGGTGTATAAAGAAAGGAATAGAAAATGTGGTAATGACTCCAAAACTCCCCGAAGATATTGATATTGGGGAAAGTACAATACTTGAAACTTATTATACAAAAGGAGATGTTCAGGGATATCATGACTTTCTGAAAATGCTTGAAGATAAGTACCCAAGCATGAAAAAATACAAGGAAGAACTTAGAAAAACTCTGAACAGTACAGGGCATATAATAACAACTCACATCCGGTTCTTAAATAATATGTTTTCGGAAAAAGCCATTTTGGATCATGAAATAATAATAGATGAGGATATCATAAAAACAGCATTTATAAGCAGTAAGGTATCAAAGAAAACTCTGAAAGCCATTATAAAAAAATATAAGGATTCCATGCCTTATAGTGTTATCATGCGTTTAAAATCGTATATCACAGCAGAACACAAAGAAAATCAGCTCACTTGTCAGAAATTAAAAAATAAATCAACGCTATATATATCAAACGACAACTTGCACAAGATATATGAGGACAGCTTTGTTGACTTCAATTTCTACGATCTGATAAACGCCAAAGCTGTCATAACATCTGATGATTACATATACTTTTCGAATATGCGTACTTTGCCGGATAAGAAAATAATTATGGTGTCTGCAACTGCATCGGAATTTATCTATAAGAATATGTTTCCCGATAGAAATATCCATTACCACGAAATAAGCAAAGTTCGCTATGAAGGTAAAATAATCCAGTATTTCAGTGAATCATTCAGCAGAAACTGGATAAAGCATAATAAAGATATATTTGACAAAATAATGAAATATCACGATAACTGTAATAAGATAACATTCCTTTCATACAGCAGCGAAGAAGACCCTCTCCATTTCGGCAATACCGAAGGGAAAGATGATTTTGCAAACAACGATCTTCTTGTATTCGGCACACCTTTTCATAATGAAGTCATATACAAACTTATGGCCGCAATAATGGGTTTTGATATAGATAAAATAAATAAACGCAGTCTGAACCATCGTATGATAGAAATGAGGGAATTTGAATTCCTGTTTTTCACATATGATTACGAACCCTTAAGGGTAATACAGATGTATTTCATTTCAAGCGAAATTGAACAGGCAGTAGGTCGTGCAAGACTCTTAAACAATAACAATACCGTATATGTTTATTCTTGTATGCCCGTCAGTCAAGCAGAATTTCATGAAATAAATCCACTTTTGGCAGATGAAGCAGACAAAAAAGATACCCCGAAGGATTGCGACTCCTTCGAGGAAGAGTAAATAATATAGTCATTTGGAATGTTTGTTGATATAGCTGATGACAGATTGTTTTGTTATCCGCCAACGCTTTTCGCCTAATCTGTAACCTGTAAGCTCTCCTGAATTAAGCAGCTTATACATACTGTTTCTGCCTATGGAAAGTATCTTACGGACTTCTTCGGGCTTTAATACTTCGTTATAATTATCTAACATTCGGATCGCCTCCTCATAATTTATTTTAATATTATGTTGAGGCGGTTTTATAATTAAAGCAAAGGTACAATATAATCTGTAATAAAGAAAAATAACATAACATATAAATAAAGGCAAAAATGTATTTTGCATAATTATCGCAAGGAAATACTTTAAAATAAAGATGAAATATCCTTCCTGAGTTAAAACCATTTATATCCCTAATAGCTATTATTCTAATAATGTGAGGTGAACAATATTCCGAAAGTTTACGCAAAATTCTTTTCAAAAACAGGCACTAAAAAATCATAATAAATTGTTTTTGAGAAGCAAAATACAGTCTAT
>JAFUUG010000285.1 GCA_017483905.1 Bacillota bacterium | reverse complement strand
TTGAGCCGCTTATAATTTGGGTCGTCATCGGGGGTCATGATGCTTGTTATATAGAATTCAGGCATTACAAGACCGTAGTCATCAAGAGTTTCATTGACTATATTTCTCAGGTTTTCGGAGATGATATCAAGATACGAATCTATTTCAAGTATATTGATGTTCTGCTCCTTTATGACCCTTGCGAGATTGGATTTTACTCTGTTCATAACAAGAGCCTTGAATTTGCCTGTTTTTACGGAAGCACCGTCACCGAGTATTTCGCCCTGTGTCAGCGAATTTTCCGTTCCGACGAGTTTAAGCACCAATTTTCGTGAATTATTGACACGCATATTAAAATTACCGCAAGCACCTATTTCAATATGCAGTCCCGATGCAGGGTCGAATAAACGGACTTTGCTGTCTGTACCCCATTTTATGCCCATCTGAGTGGCGAGATTTATAAAATATACTTCCGAATGGAAAATAGCATCTCCGCCTGTCGGTATTTTATATAATTCGCTCAATAACGGGATATTCTTTGTTTCAAGGGTATATCTTCCCGAACCGAAAAGGTCAAGAGCTTTTCCGTCGCTGAAAAATAATGCTTCCTGCGATTCATGGACAATAAGCTGTGAACCCATATTAAAATCTTCGACAGGGTGTTTCCATACGAAAACATCATTGCCGCCCTCGTATTTTACTACACTTATAAGTCCTTTTTTCTCGGTTTCGTCTTTTTTATTAAATAATGCCATTTTATCACCTTGCCTATAACATATTAAGTTTATTTAAAATTACGGTCATTTCAGCGGGAGTTACGATAAAGTGTTTGTCCGGGAAGTGCTTTATATTACCTGTTATAAGAAAAGAGTTTTCTTTGCTCACAGCAACTTCATAAAACACTAAATCATCGGGATCGGGCAATGTTTCGTTTGTTATGATCCTCTCTGTAGTTTCTCCGGCTTCTTTTATTGAATTTACAAGTCCATCGACCGTATCGGGATCTAATTTGAATTTTTTTCTTTTTAGTACTTCTTTGTATTCCGCTATTATATCATCATTGTATACGGGTATGATCTTCCCTGTAAAAACAGCCTTTAAAACAATGACCGTTGCCGCATCGTCTTTCTTTGACAATACAGCCGATACAATGACATTTGTGTCGATTACAGCATAAATTTTCATACACCGCTCCCCTTTCGGGATCTTCTTGCCGCATTTATCTCGGCATTTATCTCGTCAAGGCTCATTTCGGGAACAGTTTCCGCCTGCTTTCTTAATTCTTCAAAAAATTTTGTTCCGTTGTTATTCCCTGTTTCTTCGGGTAATGTCAGTTCAAAAGGAATACCACGCACAAGTCTGCTTCTGTTTAAAAACATCCTTATAGCCGTTGGCATATCTATTCCCAAACTTTCATATATCTCAGTTACTTCCTTTTTTAATTTTTCATCAACTCTTACCTGTATTAAACCTGTATCTGCCATAATAATCACCTCGTTATAAATATATGTGTTTGTAATATTATTATATACTAAACGCATATATTTTACAATAAAAATATATATTGATGTATACGGTAAATTACAGTAAATTAAATTCGGTAAATATGTTTGGGGGTTCAACTATGACAATATCGGAAAATACCAATACAAAAAATCCAAATGAATCAGAATATACTTTCATTACCGAAACACTGACAGGTGTACTGAAAAATGATTATGACGATAAAGCTATTAGGGCAGGTCGCTTAGCAAAATAATAATCATTCAAATTTAATTTATATTCTTATTCTATTTTGCAGAATTTTTATTTTTATAATATTCTCTTCCAATCTGCCATAAATACTTATCCAATTCTTTATATCCATATTGTTCTATTTTATAAAACTTTCTGAAATTATCAAGAATATCTTTAAATTTCTTATAATTCTTTAAATCATTATTTTTAAACTTATAAAATGTATCCGTCTTTTTGAAATGTATTAAAATACTATCAACAAACTAATCATAAATAGGAAATATATAAAAAATTGGTTTATAAGATTATAGAAACTTGATATAATCACATATAAAGCTTTTTAGTATCAATAATTATGTCGTTTAATATTATTTGGGCTTAATGATAGATCTAATTATAATACTGATTATACCAATAAAGAATAACGAGCCAGAAAATCGCAAACAATTTCCGAGTCTGGTTTCTACAGCTACCCAAATGCCCAATATGCCGAAAAAAAGTATTATCATGCCTATTAGAAGAAAGCTATCGGCAACTTTATTTTTACGATTATTTTTAATCATTTTTTTACGATTAAGCAGATTTTTAATTGCTTGCTCGTAATAATATGACATCTTATTTTTTAAATCATCATTGCCAAAACGCATTATTTTTGTATAATTTTCATTATTTGAAAAGGCTACTTCAACAGTTTCAAATTC
>JAFUUG010000284.1 GCA_017483905.1 Bacillota bacterium | reverse complement strand
TAACAACTCCAAAATAGATATTTTAAGTAATACCGAAATTTCAAAAATAAAGGAATATTGTTCCCAAAATGACGGTTATATTTCTTTTGCTGTCGAATTATGTCTTTCCTTGGGAATTAGAATAGGTGAATTATGTGCTTTGCAGGTATCGGATTTTAATTTTGAAAAAGGTTTCTTAACTATAAATAAATCTGTGCAGCGTGTAAAAAATATCTCCGTTAATTCTTCAAAAACAAAAGTTATTATTTCGTCACCTAAAACAAATTTTTCCGAAAGACAAATACCTCTCCCTAAAGACCTTACTAATAAAATCTTAATGTATTTTAACGAGCATTCTTTGAAAGATAATGACTTTTTATTTTGCAGTAAAAAAGGAAAGCAATTGGATGTAAGAACAATTCAAAAGAATTTTAGTTCTATGCTCAAAAAATGCGGTATAAGACCCGTAAAATTTCATATACTTCGCCATACTTTTGCAACTATGTGGGTAAACAAGAACTTAAATGTAAAAGCACTCAGTGAAATACTTGGACATTCAAATATAAATACAACTCTTTCCTTGTATGTTCACCCGTCAATTGATGCAAAACGAGAAATGATGAATGTGTTTTATTCAGCGGGTTAAAGATTTGAGCCGTCAAAATTTTGGTCTTTATAATTTGGTTTTCTTGTATTTTTCGAAGATTTTTTGTAAATACGTAGAATGTTATGTTTTACGAATTACAATGCTCATAAATAATGGGGAGTTGTCTATAACTATAATACAATAATAAACTGATTTTGTATATATCGCAGTTGAAGATATGTTTTATTAAAATTGATGTTAATTCTTTGAGTTTTACGATGTCAGTATGAAAATATTGCACTTCGGAAATAAGATTTTTAGGCGGAGGAGTATTTGAGATGAAATATGATGACAGGTATATTGTAGAACTGTCGAGAGCAGCTATATTTGATGATACTCCTTTTAATCCGAAAGAAGAACTTAATTGGAATTACATTTACAGCAAATCTATAGATCAAAATATAACAGGTCTGCTTTTTACTGCTATAAATAAGCTTTCGGACGAGTACCGACCGAATACTGACTTGTATGCCAAATGGCAGAAGAAAATGTTTGAAACTATTGCCGTAACAAGTAGGCAATATAACGAATTTTCACGAATGACAAAGACTATTTCCGAGACAGGAATAAAAATCGTGGTTTTAAAAGGCGGCTTTATGCGTCGGATATATCCGACTCCCGAATTGAGAACAATGGGAGATTTTGATGTACTTGTTAAAAAATCAGATTTAAAGAAAATTGCGAATTTATTTAAAAGCAATGGATATGAAGTAAACAAGGCAGTATTTGGCGTAGAAGTTAAGAATGAAAAAGCATTTTGGGAAATTTTTTATGTGCTTGAAGAAGAGTTTGTGATTGCTCCCGAAGAAAATACCTTGATGATTTATGACAATTCGGTTTCGGTTGACAGTTTTTTTATTCCGAAGGAAACGTTATTTCTATCGCATATGATAGTTCATACGGGTAAGCATTATGTTGAAAAGGGTGCAGGTGTTAGAAATTTACTTGATATTGCTCTTTACATAAGTAGATACAAACAAGAATTGGATTTTGACAAAATATCACGTCTTTGTGCCAAACAAAATTACCGCAAAATACACAATTATATATTGAGTGCTGTAAAACAGTGGTATGGAGTTGATTTAAGCGATGTACAATTTGATGAATGTGATAGCACACTCTTTATTGAGTATACATTGCTTAACGGCATTTTCGGTAAACATGGAAATGTGCTTTTACCACAAATAGCTAAACCTACAGATGACAGCATAAGCGGATTTAGAAAATTGTTTTTTCCAACAGCAAAAGCACTTGAAAATAGATATAAGTACTTGCGAAAAAGTCCTTTTTTATTGCCAATTGCTTGGGTACATCGTTTTTTGTCGGGAATTTTTTTTAGAAAATTTTCTTTGAAGACTATGATAAAAGATTTAAAAGAAGCAAGGTGTTTCTCTGATGAAAGATTAAAGTGGTTGAATGATTTGAATTTGAAAGAAGAACATTGACTTGAAGAAAGGCAACCAAGATGAACTTCATTATATTTGGCGGATCTGGGTTTATAGGGACTCATTTGATTAATCTTCTAAAAACTGAAGTAATTAAAGAAAATGATAAAATATACGATTTAGATATAGTTATGCCGGGCGAAGAGGGTGTTGTTCCGGGAATAGTTGAGAAAAATGATGGTGTTGAATATGTAAGGCTTGATGTAAGAAAGTCTATTGATTTTAAATTTGCACCAACTGAAAATGATGTTATTTTCAACCTTGCGGCAGTTCACAGAACGCCGGGGCATAAAGACGAAGAATATTTTGAAACCAATATATTGGGTGCTGAGAATGTAACAGCCTTTGCTGAAAAATACGGCATAAAGAAAATTCTTTTTACGAGTTCCATCGCACCGTATGGGCCGAGTGAGAAATTGAAGAAAGAAACAGATATTCCGATGCCTACAAGTCCATATGGCATTAGTAAATTGGTAGCGGAAAAAACACATATTCTGTGGCAAAGCAAATCTAAAGATAGAGAACTTACTATAGTTCGTCCCGGAGTTGTTTATGGTAAGGGTGAACACGGCAATTTTACTCGATTATATTGGGGAATTAGAAAGAGATATTTCATATACACAGGAAGAAAAGATACTATAAAGGCTTGTATATATGTAAAAGAACTTGTAAGATTTTTTAAATTTAGAATGATTGACAACTCTTTTAAGGGTGTTGATGTTTTCAATTGTACTTTTGAACCCGCATACACTATCGAACAAATATGCAACGCAATGATGTCTGCAACTGATATGAAAAGACATATTCCGCTTATTCCAGGCGGTATGTTGATGTTTGCAGCAAGTATACTTGGCCCAATAGGTGGTAAAAAAGTTGGTATTCATCCCGCAAGAGTAAAGAAACTTATGGTTTCGACCAATATAAGCGGAAAGAAATTGGTTTTAAGCGGTTATAAATTTCAATACACTTTTGAAGAAAGTATCAGAGATTGGTATAAGGATTGTAATAAGGAAGGTTTATTGTAATGGATATAAAAATTATTGTTGCTACTCATAAAAATTATGAAATGCCAAATGACAATATATATATACCTATACAAGTTGGTGCTGAGGGTAAGAAACCTTTGGGATATACACCCGATAATACGGGTGATAATATAAGTGTGAAGAACGCAAATTACTGTGAGCTTACCGGATTATATTGGGCATGGAAAAATCTTAATGCCGATTACATAGGTCTTGCACACTATCGCAGACATTTTACATTTAGAGGTAATAAAGGTAACAAATTCGATAGGGTAATAACTAAACAGCAGTTTGAAGAACAACTTAAAAATACGGATATTTTGCTTCCTATACCACGCAATTACTATATAGAAACTAACTATAGTCAGTATATTCATGCGCATCATGCGGAAGATCTTGATACTACAAGAGAAATATTATTGGAAAAGTATCCTCAATATATAAAAGCGTATGATGATGTTATGAAAAAAACATACGGTCATCGTTTTAATATGTTTGTGATGAAGAAAGATAAATTCGATTCTTATTGTGAGTGGCTTTTTGATATTTTATTTGAACTTGAAAATAGGCTTGATATATCGAATTACAATAAGAATGATGCAAGAGTATTCGGATTTGTGAGTGAAAGACTTTTGGATGTGTGGATTAATACTAATGGATATGAATATAGAGATTTACCCTATATTTTTATGGAAAAACAAAATTGGTTGATTAAAGGTATGTATTTTGTGAAGAGAAAGTTAATAAAGAAAGGTTAAAATAAGGTTAATTAATTTGTTGGTACTTACATTTTTAAGTCAAAACAATCTTAGCAAATAATAAGAATATAAAAATTGTAGGCTTAGTGGAAATAAAATGTTTAATGTATTTGCCATTTTTTGGAAATATTCAAATGAAATTACTTCATTTATGAGTGGTAATACAAAAAAATAAAATATGGAGTGTAAATTATGGGTAGAAATGATATTTTACCATTGGTTTCTATAATTGTACCTGTTTATAATGTTGAAAAGTATATAAGTAGATGTATTGAGTCATTGATCAGCCAAACTTATAAAAATATTGAAATAATCTTAGTAGATGACGGAACGCAGGACAAATCTGGAGAAATATGCGAAAAATATGCAAAAAAAGACAAAAGGATAGTAGTTTACCACAAAGAAAATGGTGGACTTTCAGATGCAAGGAATTATGGAATTGAAAAATCCAATGGGGAATATTTATCTTTTGTTGATTCAGATGATTATGTAGATTTTGATTATATTGAGTTTCTTTATAACCTAATAAAAAAAGGTTACAAGCTCTCTTTGTGTTCTTTGTGTATTGTCTATACAAGTAATAATAGAATTTGTAAGAAAGGTAATGGCAAAGAAATAATTGTTTCTGGAAAAAATTGTATTAAAATGATGTGCTACCATGATGAAATTGATACATCTGCATATGCTAAATTATATCATAAAAGTTTATTTGAAAATGTTAAATATCCAAAAGGTAAGTTATTTGAAGATATAGGAACATCATATTTATTATTCGATCAATGTGAAAAAATAATATGTTCTTTTGTTCCTAAATATTATTATGTTATAAGAGATAATAGTATTGTAACATCAAAATTTAGTGAAAAAAAATTAGATTTCATTGAAATGACAGATCAAATGGCTGATTATGTGCAAAATAAATATCCAGATTTATCAAAAGCAACATTAAGAAGGAGAGGATATGCAAGATTTAGCACATTGAATCAAATGTTTGATATTCAGGGAAATAGATTTATTGAAATAAGGAAAGAAATAATTCAATATTTAAAAAAAATAGCATTGCCTGTATTAAGAGATCGGTATACACCTAATAGAGATAAAATAGCATATGTTTGTTTGCTTATGGGATTTCCAATATATAAATTTATATGGAAAATTTATTTTAAGTGTCAAAGAGGTTAATTGATATAATGAGGTTAAGATAATGTCTTCGTATTGTTTGGTAGCAGATACGCCTTTCCAGTTGTTAAATATTATAAATTTTAGACTTAATACAATAAAAAATGAGTCTGCAGATTTGTTTATAAATGAAAGTGGTGTTATGCAAAAGTTTGCAAATAGAGTAATAATTGCAGAAATATTTGAAAATGTATATACATATAAAAGAAGAAGTAAGTCTAAAAAAATTATCTATTATTTATATGATTTAAAGCAAGCTGCATTACCAAGATATTTTATAGATGAGCTAACAAGTAATAAATTTAAGTTTAATGAAAAAGATTACAAATTTATAACGGTTACATCAGGACATGATGTAGAAATGGCGTTAGTTCGGTGTTTCCCTAAAGCTATACATATTGCTATAGATGATGGATTGGGTAGTTATTTTGGGGATATTATACATAATCATAAGTTGTCTTTTGTTTGGAAGATATTTGGCAGAAATATGAAAAAGATAAAACCTATTTGCTTGTATGTTAATAATGCGGGTATTTGTGAAAGTACAATGTGTGACGATGTAAGTGATTTAAGCAGTTTGAGAACCTCAAGCGATGATTTTAAGAGTATTATTCGGAATATTTTTTTTGATGAATGTGAAAATTTATATGCTAAATATCCAATTATATTTCTTACGCAACCATTATCTGAGATAAAAAAAAGCGACAAATGTATACAATTATACGAAGAAATAATTAAACTGACAAAAAACAAACTTGGTAAAAATATAATAATTCGAATTCATCCGAGAGATAACCAAGATCCTCAAATATATGGGAATATTCCTATAGATTTGAGTAGTAGTTTATGGGAGTTAATATGTGCAAATCACATTGAGTCAAATTATATTTTGATGTCAGTATGCTCATCATCGCAAATCATGCCTAAAATTATATATAATAATGAGCCAAATATAATTTTTTTATATCAAATTTTCAAAGAATATATTAAAGATGATGTATATATAAGATTTAATAATATATTTAATCTTATAAAAAATTACTATTTAAATAAAGAAAAAATTTACTTACCAAATAATATTGAGGAATTTGTATCTATAATGGAAAAATTCAATTGATATAGAAGTTTAATGTGGTATGAGAAGAATTAATAGGAGAGTAAATAATATATGTATAAAATAAATATAAAAAATTTTTTTGAAAAAAATTTTATCTCTATATTATGTATATTAGTTCTTGTGTTTTGTAATGTTTTTTCTGAATATAAAGAAGCTTCAATTTTGTCAATTATTGTATTTATTGTATATTTAAAATCTAATGATATAACACTATATATAAAATATTTAGCATTTGCATTTATGATGTTTTCGGCGATTGCTGGGACAGTAGTTATTGAATTTTATAAGTTATATCTTAACGAGTTGGAAACTTACAGTTGTTATGTTGGTTCGATTCCTCTGCT
Organism: Bacillota bacterium; assembly: GCA_017483905.1. Classification (GTDB taxonomy): domain Bacteria; phylum Bacillota; class Clostridia; order Lachnospirales; family CAG-274; genus RGIG4831. Next base: position 3,085 of record JAFUUG010000284.1, on the reverse strand, counting down.
TGTGCTATCGTATCAAATATTGTTTATGGTTTTTAATTTATTTGAAAATTGCAAAAAATTGAATATATCAAATATTTCTACGGAAAAACTTGATAAGTCTTATTACTTTATAATAAAGTTCGGAACGATAATAACTTTTATTATTTATTTGATAATGTTTCTATCAGTTATAGAAAATGCAGCATTTTTATTAAATATAGATAGATTTGTGTATGCATCAAGGTTTAAAAAAAGTAGCATAGTTGGAATTTTAACTAATTTATCAGTTAATTTTTCATTATTTCCGCTATTGTCAATATTATATGGTAAAAAAGTTTGGGGTTGGGTAACTATATGTTTATATATATTATATTGTGTTTGGGTAGGAAATAAATTTGGACCTTTTTTTACTATTCTATGTGTTTTTTGTTTGGTTTATTATAACAAAGTAAAAGAACAAGGAAAGAAAAAAATTCTAAAATCAGTTTCATTAATTATAATAGCATTTATTTTTTTGATTATTGTGTCAATAATTATATCAAATTTTACAAGCAAAAATAATGCAGATTTTATATTTCAAAGGACAGCACAGCAAGGACAAGAATGGTGGAAAACATACGATATATGTAAGGGTACAATGCACCCTATGGAATTTAAAGAAGAAGTAAATGCAATAATAAGAGGAAACAAAAATGTAGTGGAAAATATCGGCTCAAAAAATGGAATATATAGAATTATGTATTTGACAGCTCCAACTGCCAAAGTAAATTTTAAATTATCGACAGGATCTTTATACACAGAAGCAGGATTTGCATCAGCATATTACTATTTTGGTTTTTTGGGAAATATTATTTTTGCAATGGTTATGGGCATTATAATAGCAGTTACTTTTAATGGTTTTGTACAAGCTCTTAATAATCAAGATATAATTAAAATGCTTATTTTTCTTAGATTTTTTCAACTTGAAAGGTCAAGCTTTTCTATGTTTACATTTTATGATATGTTTGATGTAGTATCTATAGTATCTTATTTTATATTAATAGTTAGCTACAGAAAAAATATTAAGTTGTTTTTTGATGTCGGCAAAAAAAAGTTAGGAATATCATTAAAAACTCGATAATTTTTAGGGAGAAAAAATAATGGGGCGTTTATTAATTACCAATAATAATAATTGGAATAATAAATTAAAATCAGTGAATAAAAATATTGGTTTAATCGAATCTAATAGTGCTGAATTTAATGGCGTTGCTTTGACGGTATATAAAAAGATAAAAATAGATAACTGTAACTATTATGAAGAAGACAATGGTATGGTTATGTGTTCAGGAACATTTTTTTATAAAGGAATGTTTGGTAAAGAAGCTTTAAAGAAAATTTTACAAGATTCAATTAATACAGATATTTGTGAAATGCGTAAGTTTTTATTAGGTTCGTATGTCATTTTGATAAAGCGGGATAATCATATAAAAATATTTATTGATGAAACGCAGACATATGCTTTTTATTATTATCAAATGGGTGGTTTTTATATTCTTACAAATTTATATATACAAATTGCAGCAGTAACTCAAACATCAATAAATGAGGATGCCTTTTTGGAGAGGCTTATAAGAACAGCTACATTAAATAATTGTACACCATTTAATTACATATATAAAGTTTGTTCAAATCAATGTGTAGATATAAATTTGATTTCTGGTATGATGGATGTTAAAGAAATACAAGTTAATAGATATGATTATTCCTTTAATACTGCCCAAGAAGCATTAGAATTATTATATGATAGAATTCATAAGATAACTTTATTGAGAAACAGTCACATTCATTCGTATCTTCATTTTTACACCGGAGGTGTAGATTCAAGATTAGAACTTGCTTTCAGTCTTCAAAATAATAATTCCGTAAAACTTGGATATTGGATGGGAAATGATTGTATTACAAACGGAACAAGCGGTGATTTAAAAGTAATAGAAGAATCAGCTAAACAATTAAAATTACCATTTGAAGTATATGACGTATCTGAAAATTATGTTGATTGTATAAAAAATATAACAATAGAAAAATGTATGAAATACGGTGAATATACATCAATCTATGCTTCAAATCCAAAATGGATAGCCATATTTGAAAATTTAGATAAGGGTATAGAATGTTTGGTGTTTGGATTTTTTGGTGAAATTTTTAGACCAATTAGTGAATTAGACAAATCATATAAAAATAATTATAAAATGATTGATTTTATTACGGATGTTTATTGCCGAACAGGGATAGAAAAAGAAATATTTTTTTTAGAAGGATTTTATGAATACTTGCTTGATGAATGTAAAAATATAGTAAATAAAACAGAAATTATAAGTAAAAAGGATGCTTTTGATATTTTTACATTTTCACGCTATAGTGCAGATTGTGTGAGGAATAATTTTGCGAATATTTTTACATATTCATTTCCTATATTGTCACAAAAAGAAATAAAGGATATAAATTATAAAATAAATTATGATTGGCGAACAGGTGACTTTTTTTCATTGCAATTAACAAAACTGTTTAATGATAATCTTCTAAAAATACCATATTTTACGCATCATCATCATGTAAATTATAATAGCAAAAAAGGAATATTAGAGGAAACAAACTTAACCAAATATAAAGATGTTGTTAAAGAAAAAATAAAAGATACAGAGCTTATGAGTTTATATCATAAGTTTTTTCAAAAATATTTACACCCAAACACATTAAAAAATCAACAAATATTTGATTTTTCACTGGATTATATTAATTCTTCAAAATTAATAGGAGAAAGCAAAATTTCTGTACAGGATATTCCAAAATGGAATAATATAGAAATTCCAACATTGGCTACTGCTGTTGCTGAAATCAAAATTGCTGAAACAATAAATAATGAGTCGTATCGATAATTTAAGAAAGTTTATATATAATTTAGTAAAGGGAAAATTTGCTCAATCGGCTTTTTTATATACTATTTCCTCTTTTATTAATTCTGCAACACCTTTTTTGTTGCTTCCTATTTTAACTCGATATTTAAGTGTGGAAGAATATGGTATAATTTCCATGTTTAATGCTTCAGCCAGTATATTGGTTCCGTTTA
>JAFUUG010000283.1 GCA_017483905.1 Bacillota bacterium | reverse complement strand
GTAAGCGACATTTTTTAATGTCGCTTACTATAAAAACAAAACGATCGTCCGATTTTCTTTCAGACGACCGTTTTTCTCACAATATCATAGGTATCTCCGCCACAGCTTCCGCCATTTTCATAGCCGACTGCGGAAGTTTCATTATATCCTCCGAGATCACCCTTATCAATAAACAAGGTATCTTGTTAAGTGAACAGCTATGCACCGCCGCCGCCCCGTCGGAATCCGTACAGAATGCCTTTATATCATCTCTTGTCGGACTTTCTCCCGAGCCAAGCGAAGAAACAAATATCTGTTCACCCTCAAATACTTCTTTTGCGGCATTTAAAAGTGTTTCGTCGCACAGAAATGAATCTTCCGTCATCTTAGGTATGCTGCCCTTTACATATCCCACCGAGCTGAAATCCACATCATAGTAAAAAGCTTTATCCACTATCACTATATCACCGCTTACAGCCGATTTATCCATAGGGAAAGCCACCCCGATATCTATTATATAATCTACCGCATACATATCTATCATTACTTGTGTCAGGACAGCTTTGTTCACTTTTCCGAAACCGCCCTTGACTGTCAGGATGCTGCTGTTTTCCGTTTTAGAAAGAGCAAAATCAAATCCAAGTATATTTTTTGCACTTATCGGAGATGTTTTTTCATTTATTTTATCTATCATCTCATCATATGCACTTATAATACCTATAGTATTCATACTAAACCTCCCAAAACACCATCGTTCTTACCAAACGATCATCTTTTGCAGCATTATTCAACAGTAACACTCTTCGCAAGATTTCTTGGCTTATCCACATCATTTCCAAGTCCAAGTGCCACATAGTACGCAAATAACTGCTGAGGGATATTCGCAAGCAGCGGAGCAAGCATCCAATGAGTACGAGGTATATAGAATACATCGTCGGCAACTTTTTCTATCTCTTTATTGCCCTCCATTGCAATCGCAAGTATCCTTGCCCCTCTTGCCTTTACTTCCACTAAATTGCTCACTGTCTTTTCAAACAGTTCTTCCTGTGTCACTACACCTATCACAAGTGTAGATTCCTCAATAAGTGCTATCGGGCCATGTTTAAGCTCACCCGCAGCATACGGCTCCGAATGGAGATATGCTATCTCTTTGAGTTTCAGGCTGCCCTCCTGTGATACGACATAATCAAGACCTCTGCCTATATAAAATACATTTTTGGAATTGATATATTTGTGCATAAATCTCTTTATACGAGGTGCTTTTGTCAGTATCTCATTTACAAGAGAAGGAAGTTTTTCCATATCGCTTTTAAGTTCTTTGAATTTTTCCGTATCAAGCACACCAAGTTCCTGTGCAATATGTATCGTAAGAAGATACATAGCCACCACCTGCGCCGTAAAAGCCTTTGTCGATGCAACGGCTATCTCAGGGCCAGCAAGCGTATAGAGAACATCATCCGCCTCTCTTGCAATGCTGCTTCCTATTGCATTTACTATACCCAGCACTCTTGCTCCCTTGCTCTTTGCAAGCCGCATTGCAGCGAGCGTATCTGCCGTTTCCCCCGACTGGGAAACGACCACCATAAGCGTATGTTCATCTATCAGCGGATCTTTATATCTGAATTCACTTGCGACCTCACTGTTTACAGGTATCCTTGCGATCCTCTCTATGAGGTACTTTCCTATAAGACCCGCATAATAAGCCGTACCGCAGGCACAAATATATATCCTGTTGATATTTTCAAGTTCTTTTTTTCCAAGTGCTATACTGTCAAGCTGAACGCCCGTTCCGTCCTCTTTGAATCTTCTCGAAAGATTTTCCTTTACTACTTTAGGCTGTTCATATATCTCTTTGAGCATAAAATGGTCATATCCGCTCTTTTCCGCAGCCTCAACGTCCCAGTCAACTCTGAATACTTCTTTTTTCACTTCATTTTTATTGCTGTCAAGCACCGTCACACTGTCTGTTTTAAGTACGACTACTTCGTTATCATCTATCAGATAAGTATCTCTTGTATAATTAAGTATAGCAGGCATATCCGATGCTATGAAATTCTCGCCCTTGCCAAGACCCACAACAAGCGGACTGTCTTTTCTCACCGCAATAAGCTGATCGGGAAAATCCGAACAGATTATCCCGAGAGCATAAGACCCCTCTATCCTCTCTATCACCTTAAATACCGCATCAAGTATATCCATACCCTCTTTTTCATAATAGAAATCGAGCAGATGCGCAACACTCTCCGTATCTGTTTCGGAAAGGAACTTATATCCTTTAGCTTCGAGTTCTTCTTTTATCACAAGATAATTTTCGATTATACCGTTATGCACTACCGCAATCTTTGAGTCCTGATTGAAATGAGGGTGTGCATTTTCATCTGAAGGTACACCGTGAGTAGCCCATCTTGTATGACCGATCCCGAGATTTCCGCTTATAGGGGCAGAAAGCAGTTTATTTCTCAGATCGTCTATTCTTCCTCGTGTCTTGCATATATTGATCTCACCGTTATTATATACGGCAATACCTGCCGAATCGTATCCTCTGTATTCGAGTTTTGAAAGACCGCTCAGTAATACAGGCACAGCATTATTTTTACCTATATATCCAACTACACCACACATATATTTTTTTCCTTTCTCTTATGCCAGAAGTTCTTCTATAAGCGAAGCAAGAGCCTTTGCATCTTTTTCAAGCTCGGCTTTATCTCTTCCCTCTATCATTACTCTCACAATAGGCTCCGTACCGCTCGGACGAATAAGCACTCTTCCCTCGCCTGCAAATTTAGCCTCCAGTTTTTCTATTTCGCTCTTTATCTTGTCATTTGAAAGATAATCATTTTTCTTTTCTCTTGCAACTTTGGCATTTACAAGCACCTGTGGAAGAACTTCCATTATCTTTTTAAGTTCCGAAAGTTTCTTTCCCGTCTTTTTCATCACCGTTATAAGCTGTATAGCCGTACATATCCCATCTCCCGTAGTATTATGGTCAAGGAATATTATATGCCCCGATTGTTCGCCGCCGAGGGTATCTCCATCTTCAAGCATTCTTTCAAGCACATATCTGTCGCCCACATTTGTCTTTACTATCTCTATCCCTTTTTCCTTGCCCATAAGCATAAGACCGAGATTGCTCATAACAGTCGCAACTATTCTGTCATTTTTAAGTTTTCCCTGTTCTTTAAGATAATTCCCGCATATAGCCATTATCTGATCGCCGTCAACTATCTCGCCGTTTTCGTCAACCGCAAGACATCTGTCGCCGTCGCCGTCGAAAGCAAGCCCTATATCTGCTCCCACTTCCTTTACATATCCGCAAAGTTCCTCAATATGCGTCGAACCGCACTTATCGTTTATGTTCGTTCCGTCAGGCTCATTATGTATTGCAAAAAGCTGTGCATCAAGTGAAGAAAGGGCAAGCGGAGCAGTCTGATATGTTGCCCCCTCCGCACAGTCTATCGCAATTTTTATTCCGTCGAATTTAACATCAGTTACAGAAGTCAGAAATGAAACATAATCATCAACAGCCGTTTCACATACAGACCTTACCCCGACTTCCGCTCCTATCGGACGGGGAAGCGAATCAAAGGAATTTTCCATAATATCTTCTATTTCAAATTCAAGTTCATCTCTTAATTTAAACCCTTTGTAATTAAAGAATTTTATTCCGTTATCCTTCACCGGATTATGGCTTGCGCTTATAACGATACCTGCATCGGCATTGTATTTTCTCACCAGATGTGCAACTGCGGGCGTAGGTATTATTCCAAGGCTCACAGCTTCCGCTCCCACCGAGCAAATACCGGCAATAAGAGCCGCCTCCAGCATATCTCCCGATATTCTCGTATCCATTCCGACAATTATTTTCGCATTATGCTTTCTTTCTTTCGTAAGAACATAAGCACCTGCACGACCGAGTCTGAAAGCAAGTTCCGGAGTAAGTTCCTTATTTGCAACGCCTCTTACGCCGTCTGTACCGAAAAATTTACCCATTTCAGAATATCCTCCTTTAGGATAATGTAAATTTTATTGTTTACTGTAATCGGGTATCAAAAGGAAATATCCCGATATATTATCATGATTCATAAATTCCGATTTTATAAAAAGCACCCTGTCAAATACTTTTCCAAATTCTATCGCAGGCACGCTAAGCACCGCCCCCGCCATATCTATCGAAACATAAGGCACGCTTTTTTCTATCGTAAGATTAAGAAGTTTCGATATAGCCGTAAGATAAGAGCTTGTAAGGATATTTCCCACCTCCGTTACAGCCGATACTTCCATTTCTCCGAAGTCCTGTGCCGATTCAATATCGCTGTGAAGAAGATTATTTACAAGGGAACAAGCCGAATCTTCGTTCATAACATACATCATCATACCCGTTATATCTCCGCTAACATTCACAAGCACAGCCACGACTATATTTTCCGCACCGCCAATGCAGTCAGAGAGATGTTTGAATTCAGGCATACTTACATCGGGAACAGCCATTGAAACTTTCTCTTTTATAAGACTTGCAAGGCTCGTAGCCGCATAACCCGTACCGATGTTTGATATTTCCTTTAATGTATCTATATTAAACAGATTGATTTTATAATCCATTGTAAAACCCCCTTTCAAAACTTTCTGTTCATAATCAAAGCAATTCTCGTTTATATTATATCATCTTTATTTTTATAATGCAAGCATATTTACAAAATTATGAAACAGTATAAAACAGGCTTCCAAACCTTGTTTACCTCAAAAAACAAAAGCGGCTTATGATCATAAAGCCACTTTATTTTAAAATTACTATAGATTTTTTTAATAGAATGTGTTATTATAAGTATAGGCAGTTTGCCAAAAACGGCGGCAGGTGATAGTCTCCGAAAGGAGGGATCGCCTATGACAGGTTTAGATTTGTATTTCATTGTTGAGTCAATAAAATACATAATTTGTGCGGTTCATTGTTTGCTCAATAAACTGCATGAAAAAAGCCCCGTTGACCGCCCATTTGACAAATAGAGTGCGGTCTTTTGGTTAAACAACATTATTAATTAAAAGGCTTACCACCTGTCGCCTTTTATGCGATTGCCGAGTCGGTATGTCATCGGCGGAATAAAAGTTAGTATTACCGGTACTAACTTTTATTTTTGTATTTTCATTATACACCATTTCCAAAAGAAATTCAAGCACAATATTTTTACTTCTTCCCGTCATATTTTATTATATCCGACGGAACACATTCCAGCACATAGCATATCCTTGCAAGTACATCGAGATCCATCTTCTCAACTTTTCCATTGTACCATTTGTTAATGACTTCAAATCTCGTATTTGTTGCGTTAGCAAGAAAATTTCTTGTTACGTTCTTTTTATCCATTATTTCTTTAAGTGTAATTCTTATTTGTCCATAATCGACTATGGAAACTATAGTTTTTATTTCGTTCATATCCGTAATACCACCTTTATAAGATATTCTATAATTAATATTACAGATTTATAATTCTTATATAACAAGTAACTTTTTAAATAGTTTTAATTATTTTGTCATATTTTTTTAGTTACTTTTGACAACTATTATATTTTATGTTACTATATACATAGTAAGTAATATAAAATCTTCAGAGTAGGTGATAATTATGTTAAAACCATACACAGTCAGTCTTTTCGGACATCGTATCATAGCCGACACGCACCACGCAAGCAGCGAACTTGAAAAAATAATCTCACACCTTATCCTCACCAAAGAGTATGTTGAATTTCTTATCGGCAGAAACGGCGATTTTGACATCTTAGCCGCCTCCATTATCCGCCGCTGTATCAAAAGATACGACAGGGCAAATACCTCCCTCACTCTGATTCTCCCATACCCTACCGCCGAATTTGCCCGTAACGAAGAATATTATCTCTCCTATTACGATTCCGTTGAAATATTTTCGTCCTCTCGCAAGACTCATTTCAAAGCCGCCTTTTCTCTGCGCAATAAGTATATGGCAGACCGCTCCGACCTCATTATCTGCTGCATAGACCATTCGGGCGGCGGTGCATATAATGCCGTAAAATATGCCCTCTCCCTTAATAAACAGTTTTATAATACCGCAAGCACCCCTCCCCCGGAGCTTTCAGACCCGCAAAATATATACCGCTTCCCGTAAACATTCTTTCTTTACAAAATATCCTCTGAGTTTCTGTCCTAAACGGCATTTTTAACAACTAAGGAACTGTAAATAAATTACTTTTAAAATTTAGACACGTCAAAATAAAAGATTATTTGTTTACAATTCCTAAGACTTGAAATGGAATTTAAAAGAAAATAGGTATGAAAAAATATTTTTTTCATACCTATTTTCTTTGATTTTATTTTTATTCGCTTATCTCTCTTGCAAGAGTACATGCAGGGCAGTCACAGTATACAGCACCCTTTGCCTTTATTTCTTCTCCGTGAGCCACGATATTTGCCGCCGTTTCCGCTCCGAGCTTTTCGATCCCGCCCTCGCTTTTGAAAAATGCGATCACATCATCTATCTTCATACGAGATGCCTTTGCCGTCGCTATAAGTTCATCAAGTGCCTTCTTGTTATCTTTATCATTAAGATATTTTTCGGCAGCTTCCTTTAATTCGGGGCAGGCATTTGAAGTTAAAATCGCTTTTGCTTTTTCCTGAATAACATCAACATTTTTCATTTAAAAAAACTCCTTTTCATTTTATTTTGCCGT
>JAFUUG010000282.1 GCA_017483905.1 Bacillota bacterium | reverse complement strand
ATCGCTTATGGTATTACCTTCTTCGATCCTTCCGAATCTTTTTGTAACACCACTGACATGAAGGCAGGCTTCGACTATAGTTGTTTTTCCGCAGCCACTATGTCCCAGAACAGCAACATTTCTGATTTCTTTAGATGAATAACTTTTCATTAAAAACCACCCCGTCTTATTATAATTTTTTAGTTCGTAAAGTTATCTGCTTTTGAAAAATATCTTAACGAACTGCAATGTATGAAAACATTATACCACAACAGGAAAAATATTTCAACAGTTATATTATTTTTTCAGTAGTGTGTTACTTTACTTGGCATCTTAGGTTGAACCGCCGTGTACCGAACGGTACGCACGGTGGCGTGAGAGGTCGGCTAATCAATTAACCTAAGATGAGAGCAAAAGTAACACTACTTTTTATGATTTACGAATAATGCACACTATTTTTTAATTAGTGTAAATAATTTTCTTAAATATGGTTGTAAAAAATGTCACTATACAAAATTATAGAATTATGGCACTAACCTACTCTCGTGATATAGTGCTACATTTGTTCTCATCTAAGGATTAATGGTTAGCCTCCTACTCGATTTTATAATTCAAGATCAATCATAGATATATCTGATGAAGCATCTGCGGATACCGAAAAATCTTGTCCGAAAAGAGATAATTCGATTTCAGAGGGAGAAGATAATGCGCTGTCTTCGCCATCGATAGCTGTGACGGAATCGGCATTTTTGATGTCGTTTATCTCTTTGCTTTTTCGTCGCAGCTTTCTGTTTTCGAGGGCTTTCTTCATTTCACGGCTTTCTTTTATGCGTTTTTCTTCCTCTGCTTTTTTTGCCGTTTTCTTTATTTCTTCTTCTTTTTCAAGTTTTTCGATTTTTTCGTTGCCTTTTTTCACTATTTTTTTCATTTTTTTGATAGTTGCTTCATAGCCGCCGGCTTGTTTGAGCGTACCTATCTTTCGGTCAAGATTCCTTATTATATTTTTTACCTGGGATTCGGAGGTTGCTGTTGCAAGTTTTATAAGTTCCAAAACGGGACTGAAATTAGATGCAATTTTTTTTGCGGAAGACTGTTTCATTTTATCAAAACTGCTGTTTGATGATCCTTTTTTCTTGGCATTGAGAGTGGATGCCATTTTTACGGCGGCATTTGAGAGGTTTCCCGATGTGTTTAAATTAAGATCCATGTTCATTCGGTTCACCACCTTTCAAAATGGGAGATAGATTTAATTTGAAATTTTTTTCTGTTTATTGACAATATCCTATATCTTATATCGTCATAATACGGAAAAATATAAGATTACGAAAGAAAATTATAATATTATTGAAATTAGTGAGAATTATGGTATAATTATCTTATATCATAAAATTATATAAAAAGGAGAAATTGATATGTCTAATTTTTGGTTTGATAAGGATTGTGAACTTGAAACACTTGTGAGCGGAAAGAATTACAGAAAGATAAAGGCTCACAGCGGCGGACTTATGATAGTTGAGGTCTTATTTGAAAACGGTGCTGTCGGGGAACCTCATACACATGTGCATGAACAGGCAAGCTATTGTGCAGAAGGAGAATTTGAATTTACGGTAGGTGATGAAGTTAAAAAAATCGGTGTGGGAGATACGATATATATGCCGTCTAATGTAAAACACGGCTGTAAATTGCTTAGCGAAAAAGGAAAGCTGATAGATATATTTACACCTCAGAGAGAGGATTTTTTGAAATAAGATAATACGGAGGGCGATTATGAGATTTGCTGTTGACAGGATCGAAGAGGGTCTGATGATATGTGAGGCTCTTGAAGGCGATGATGTGATCAGGCTTGAAAAAGGCAGATACCCCGATATTAAGGAGGGGGATATATTATACGAAAAAGACGGAGAGTATTTTTTTGATGAAGAGGAAACAGCCGAAAGAAAGAAAAATATGAGGGAAAGATTGAACAGACTGTTTAAAAAGAAATAATTTTTTTGAAAGGGAGGACTGTATATTGAACTCCATATTCAAAAAGCAGTTTTTATTTTATACGGGTATACTTGTACTGAGCTTTTCTGTGTTCGGAATAGGTCTTACACAAGCATTCAGTTCATATTTTGTTCAGCAGAGAAAAGATATGCTTATAGAACAGGGAAGAAAAATATCTAATGTTTTTGAACAAGCCTATTATATGGGAGGTCTTTATGACCGGGATAAACTCAACAGTGAAATAGAGATACTCAATGAATACTGGGATGTAAATTTTATATATGTGGATCATCAAAGTACGATAGTTATAATATCAAACAATCTTAATTCGGATAACCTCGGCAAGACGGTAGATGCAAAGATAGTTGAGCTTGCACTTGAGGGAAATGTCGTAAGCTCGCAGGGAACGCTGGGAGGAATATTTTCAAATTCCGTTCTTATGGTCGGTTATCCTGTAAAGGTCGGAGATTATACCGTAGGGGCGATATTCATGACATCGCCCATGACGGAATTGCAGGAAACAAAATATGATTCATACAGAATAATAATTATAGGGACTTGTATAGCGATAATTATAGGCTTTTTGCTTATATCGGTATCTTCTCTGAAAATGACACAGCCGCTTATGCAGCTTAACAAGGCTGCAAAGGAGATCGCAAGCGGTGATTTTGAAAAAAGACTTGATATAAAATCAAATGACGAGATAGAACAGCTTGCCGAAAGTTTTAACGAAATGGCTGAAAGCCTGTATGAACAGGAAAGGCGAAGAAGAGAGTTTATATCAAATATATCGCACGATCTGAGATCGCCGCTTACGTCAATGAGGGGTTTTTTGCAGGCTATAATTGACGGTACGATACCGGAGGAAAAAGTCGAACATTATCTTAATATAATACTTGATGAATCCGATAGACTTGCAATAATGGCAAATAATATACTTGATATAAATAAACTGGAATCTCCCGAAGAAACTATGAAATACAGTGAGTTTGACATAAACGATCTTTTGCGGGATACAGTGAGAAGATTTGAGGAAAGAGTTGCGAAAAAAGATATTAAGGTGAATATATCATTTGCGGAAACCGAAACTATTGTAAAAGCTGATATTGAAAAAATACAAAGAGTTATATATAATCTTATGGATAATGCCATAAAATTCCTTGATATAGGCGGTACAATAGATATTATAACAAGAGTTAAGGAAAAAAAGGTCTATATAAGTGTCATGGACAATGGACGGGGAATATCAAGAGATGACCAGAAGAGGATATTTGACAGATTCTATAAGGTCGATACATCAAGAGGAAAGGACAAAAAAGGCAGCGGTCTCGGTCTTTCGATAGTTAAGGATTTCGTTAAGCTGCATGGAGAAAGCATAAAGGTGAACAGTGAGCCGAATAAAGGCTGTGAGTTTGTGTTTACGCTGACTAAAATATGATCTTAATGTTTATAAGTAGGGGATATTAAAAAATACAGAAAGGAATGATGAAAAGTGATAAAAACTTTAAAGGTATTGATATTCTTTATTTTTGCATTATGTATGAATATACAGGGGATAGCATCTGATGATATAGGCATAATAATAAACGGGAAACAGATGTACTCCGATGTGCCGCCGCAGATAATCGACGGAAGAACGATGGTGCCTATGCGTGCCGTTTTTGAGGCTCTTGATGCAAATATTTATTGGGATAATGCAACGAGAACGGTAACGGCCGATAAAAACGGAAATACAATAAAAATGACTATAGGAGAGAATGAATTTTATAAAAATAATGATCCACTCTCTCTTGATGTACCGGCACAAATAATTGACGGAAGAACACTTGTTCCCGTGCGTGCCGTTTCGGAAAGTCTTGACTGCAAAGTAAGCTGGAACAACGACACCAGGACTGTAATAATTGAATACGGCGAACAGCAAACGCATGAATATCATTTCAGAAATGAAAAGTATCTCAATGAGCATTTTCAAAAACATGGTTCGGAGTTTGATTATTCAAGTGCTGCCGAATATGAAGCTGCTGCAGGCAGGGTAATAAATGACAGCCGTGCTTTGCATAAGGTCGAAAAAGAAGATGGCGATGATGTTTATTATATAAAAGAAACGAATGAATTTGTTGTGTTATCTGTTGACGGATATATTCGTACATATTTTAAACCAAGCGGCGGCATTAAATATTTTGAAAAACAGTAAATTTTTATTACAGAGTGATTTTTTGAAGGACAGATCTTATGTCACTGTTTATACATATAGATCTGTCTTTTATTTCTT
>JAFUUG010000019.1 GCA_017483905.1 Bacillota bacterium | reverse complement strand
TACATCGTAATAATAGTATTTTCAACAGTAAATATTGTAGAGAGGTTTGAATTTATTCCTTAGGTGTTCCTCGGAGAATGTAATTTAATACATTTTCGGTATTTCTTGTGATCTCCTCTGCTTTTTTATGCAGCTTGTCAAATCCCTGTTCCCAGTTCTTATCATAAACTTTTTTACATAAAGCGATCTCTGATTCCTTAACGTTATCTAAATCATTAGTATCTAATATTCCTACATAATTTTGTTTATTGTTATTCACCTAAAATACCTCCGGATCTGTATGTCATACCGACTTTATAACAGTTTTCTGTAAAATCAATTATTGAATCTATACTTATCAATAAGTCTGTTGCCTTTTTCAGATCAAATTCTTTGTTTTTATATAAAATGCGTATTCTTCCGCAAAGACCGATAAGAGAGATACCCTTAACAGAATTGTTTAACAGCAGCATAAGTATATCACTGTATGAAAAACCGATCAATTCCGGATGGCAGTATGAAATAAATAATGTATCATCAGGGGAGTCGGCAATTAAAGAGCTGATCCCATCATAGTTTGAAATGTTGATGACATTATCCCTGCTCTGTATGGAAAGCTCTTTCGAAAGATCCAACTTAAAAACGATTGCATCTCTGTTTATGCCATTTCTTCCGGTTAAAACCTTAAAGAGCTTTTTGTGATTATCCTGTATTTTAGTATTTAGGAACTGTGCATAAATTATTAAGTCGATTTAGGCAAAATGGTATAGTTCCATTTTGGATGAAATTCATCGCCTACAATATTGACAGAAGCAAGTTCATCATCAGAAACTTTTATTCCTTTTTTGTATTGATTTAAATCAAGTTGACACTTAATTGTGAGTCCATTTTTGGTAGTGGTAGCAGCAATAAGATTAACGATTACCATCAAGGATTCAAGTGGTCTTCCCCTCCAGTTCTTTGAAATCTGACTAAACATTCTATGCTCGATTTTATTCCACTTTGAAGTTCCAGGAGGAAAATGACATACACTGATTTCAATGCCTGTTTCATTAGCAAGATTCTGTAATTCGGTTTTCCATAATCTATTTCTACTGCCATTGCTACCGCCGCCATCGGCGGTAATCAGCAATTTCGATGCTTTCGGATAGCGCTCTTTTCCCATAGAATACCACCAATTTCTAATAGATGCTACGGCGAATTGCGCCGTAGCTGCACTAATACCTACACTAACATATCCTTCGTTTGCAGATATGTCATAGATGCCATAAGGAGTTGCTTTACCGAGTCCCAACAATGGAAAGTCGTGGTCTAATACTTTAATCGGATTTTTTTTCGGTGCGTATTCCTTGCCTACATTTTGAAAATTGCCTACAAGCTCTTTCTTTTTGCAATCTATTGATATTATCGGGTATTCTGCTGCTCCAAAGTTTTTCACTTTTTCGTTTATATAGCTGAACTGGGCATCACGATCAGGATGTTCTTCACCGACTTGATTCATTTTTTGGTTTTTCTGAAGACTATATCCCATCTCTTCTAAGAGATAGCCAACTTTCCTATATCCGATTTGGAAACCTTCTGCAACCAGTTCATCTGCGAGGTTTCGTATACTTTTTGTAGTCCAAAGCAATGGACTCATAGGATCTCCATATGTTGAGTTACTCACAAGCTTTTCCAGTGCACTTTTGATACCCGGTTGAGTTTCCGTAATAGGTTTTCTTCCTGCACCTTTCCTGCGAATCGGCGCATCAATAGAAAGAACATCTGTGTCACATTCACTAATGTCTTTAATTCCTGCATTGATGACACTTCGAGAAACTCCCGAAATCCGGCTGACTTCTGTTATTCCACCTCGACCAATTGCGATTGCCTCAGAGGCAAGATATATTCTTCTTTGCTTTTCGTTCAATAATGGTAACATCATTCTGATTTTTTCTTCCTGTTTCTTCTCCATTGCGTTATCATCTCCCTATCATTAATGATAACACAAAAAACAAATTTTTCAAGATAAATCGTATTGATTATTTATGCACAATTCCTTATATCCGCTGAAAAGTCTGGTAATTCTATAAACATGCGTATCTCTTCTTCATGCTTTTGTATTTCTTTTGCGAATAAGCTTTTTTCAATTGTATCTATTACAGTTTCATCTATTTGAGAAAGCAAAACCAAGTATTCTATTTGAGCATTAAGTTTCTCTTCGCTATATATATCAAGCAGTTTGGTCATATCGGCATTTTCATCGATCGGTCGTGATGGGTTAAATAAATTATGTAAATAAGATAACTTTTTGTAACTGCATCGTAATTATTTGAAGCTGATTTAATGAGTACAGTATCAGGGTTATTTATTGTATTGTATATAAAGAGAAAAATTTTTTCCGGCTCATCTTCGCTGTATTGCTCCTTTAGCTTTTTATAAGATGGATTCTTTTTGCTTTTTATGGCGAATAAATGATAAAGTTTCAGAAATATTTCATTTATGATCCTATGAGTATAAAACTTATCTAAATGATTATTTAAAAAGTTACGCATTGTATATATTTGCTGATATATATTTAAATCGGAAAGCTTATATAAGGACCTTTGATGTTCTTTATTCATACTTTCAAGCCTTTTTTCGCTGCTTCTGTCTTTTATGTTTTCAGAAAAGTCGTACATATTTTCGACTTGTTGTTTGATCTTGTGCTCTTCAAAGTATATTTTATTTCTTTCTATTTCAAATTCTAATTTGTTTTTTATGGAACATAAGGTTGCATTTTTTTCAAAAGGTATATTGAGTTTTTTATACGATTGTACTCTATTTCCGGAATATTGAATGGCTCTAATGTTATGGGAATTTTAGTCAGATCCGGATAAAACAGGTAGGGTACTATTTTTTTATTGAAGATAGTTTCTCTGTATTTTGTTGATGATTTAAATTCATTGATTATTTTTTCGGCAGGTTGGTATTTTTCTGTAAAATCGGCATCATAAGTCTCAATCGCAGATAAGAAATTTGAAGAACTCCTGTTTGATGTTGTTGATGGCGGGATATGTCTTCCGATAGATGCAGCTCAAAGAGATGTATTTAAGGTTATGGTTTCGACAAAGGATGCACCTCTTGTCTTTGAGGCAGACAATGCTGCAATAGCAGGTGAAAATACGCTTAAAAATATAAGAAACCTTATGAGTGTTTGTTGCGGCAGAGCTTGCATTCCCTATATGGATAAAGGGTACAAGCCACAGTCTATGGTGATAATAAAAAGTAATAATATTTCATATTATCTGATGCAGGGAAAGAGCAGCAGTATAGGTATTTCTTTCTGCAACACTTGAGATTATCAATATGATCCTTGGGAAGAAATTTGATTTTTCTCTTGGCGATATGCTTGCTATAACAACAGATGAGGATGAACCGGCTTATCAGATCGCATTAAATAATTTTTTCGGTGATTTGCCACAGTCTGATGTGGATATTGCGGAGTACTTCTTTGAAATACTTGAAAATGCCGTAGAAGAAGCTGACGAAACTGATAAAAGTAAAATGACTGAAGTTATCGGCAAAACGGTGCCTTATGAAAAGAATGACAGAGACTGTATATTTGTAGACAAAAATGAGGTATTGATCAGGCACGAATATATAGAGGAATATGTCATAAAGAAAATGGGTACTTGCTTCAAGACAAAGAATGTATTAAAGGAACTTGCACAAAGAAACATCATAAAATTCGCTAAGATGCCGAAATTGGACGGTGGAAGTGAAAATGTATATACATTTCCTAAAAGGATATCATATATTGACGAGAACGGCATTAAAGAAAAAAAGGACGAAAGGTTTGTTGTTATCGCCCCGGAGTATTACAGGGCTAAATGTGATGTGGCTCCGATGAAAGAGAAGATAGTCTTAAATAAGGATTCATGGCAAAAGCTCAGAGAAGAATACAGTAATGCAGATTTCAGCAAGTATGCCCAAGAAAATAATACTGCTGAACTGTATACAAAATACAGACTTGGCAAAGGTTATATTACGGGTAATGATATTTATACAAACTGTAGTCAGAACGGGCATGTATCTGTTATCGGAAACAGCGGCAGCGGTAAAACATATACACTCTGTAATCTTATGTATCAGGCTGTAGAGGAAAAAGGTATATCGTGTATGGCGATAGATGTTGGCGACAGCTTTTCACAGAGGCATATCGAACCCGAAATAAATGATTTATTATCGGGCAGGATCGTAGAGTATGATGTCGAAAAATACGGTATACCGCTTACGGTGCTTGATGAGAATAAGAGTGTTTATGAAATTGCAGGCAGATTAGCCTCTTTGATCGATAAATTATCAAATCTTGGTCCTAAGCAGAAAGATTTTGTAAAAGAATATGCACAGAAGGTTCTTGAAGAAGACTGGAGCGGGGAAGATATACTGAATAGAATGATCGAAAAAATAGAAGCTGATGCGGAATCGATGAAAAAGACGGAAAGAGATAATATAAGAATTTCTTGGAAACGACGGGCAAGAACAAAAATCTCAGGTTTAAGCCGGGTGAAGAATTATGGATATGTATAATAGATGCGGATTCAGGTGAGATGATATATGATGAAGATATGAATGCTGAAAGTGTTATTTTTGCAATGCTGCCATACAGTGGGTACAG
>JAFUUG010000281.1 GCA_017483905.1 Bacillota bacterium | reverse complement strand
TAAGTATCAGATACGTTCATCAAAAGGTATCTGTCGTTATTGGCTTATAATGTCACTTGTTCATTTTCTATGCTGTATAACAGCAGAAAATCATTCATTTACGGACGGATTTACAATTTTAAAACACAAAATGTATATTGAGTTTGTATGCTATTTATATAACTGTGGTAAAAATTCAATTCCAATTGAAGAACTGTTAAATAATATAGGGTAAATTTGTGCATTTTTCGGTATTTGCTCATTTATAGCTTGAAATAAGTTTTTTAAGTTCGGGGTAAAGTTCAAATTTACCAATCAAAGATTCAAACAAAGGATTTTTTTCCTCAATTAATATTTTATGGGCTTTCAAAAATCCCTCTTTCGTCCATGCACTGCTTTTATTCGAAAATCCATAATCCTCACAAAGTTCCTCATCCATACACTTGCAAAACCACGATACTAAATATGGATATCCGCTTGTGTAATTATATAACAAACTCGACATCTCGTCTATATTCATACCTGTACTATAATCTTTTTCATAATCACCAAGCATCACTTTTATTTCTTCCTTGCTAAAGTGCATTTCTATTCGAAATTTAGCTGCAATGTTCCAGGGACTGTTATGCTTATGTTCTTCATCAGGGCGAATTTTTCGTCTTATATTTCTTATGTCATAAACACCCGCAAGTATTACCGATTGAAATGTCGGTATTGTATCTCGGCTTAAATATCCTGCTCTCAACTGTGCAAGGAAATCAAGAAACACTTGATTATTTGATGCACTATCAACCTCATCTATAATAAGCACAATTGGTTTTTCAGATTCTTTGCACCATAAACTTAATATTTGAAATAAAATTTGCAAAGAATTAGTCCGATTTTTAGAATTAATTAATTTTTTCAATTTACCAATAATTTCGTCCGGTATATTCGAATGAAGATATAATACATCAGTTAAAAAGGCAATTACAAATGATTGCGTATTTTCAAAAGCTGTAACTTCCAATCTTTGAAAATCTAAACTAATCACTTCATAATCGTCTTTCAAATAATCAGTAAGTGCTCTTAATATAGTTGTTTTGCCGTATTGCCTACCCTTATTAATTGTAAAGTATTCTTCTCTGTCAACCATCTCTTTAATACTTGCAAGTCTTGATTCCAAATTGACCATATAATGCTTTTTAGGATTACAAGCACCTGCCACATTAAAAAATTTAGCCATACGTATATTCCTTTCATACATCAATATATTTCTTAGTTTTCTTTATGGAAAGTATAGCATAAATATCTTAAAAAGTCAAAGAATATTCAGATTTTTATCATACAATGGCAAACTTGCAATCGCCTCCGACAATATCAGAACACACGCATAGACCGTTGTAAACTGCTCTGCATGTTGCACCCTTTATAGCCGGTTTTTCTTTAATAAGCTGAAGATACTTGTCCGGTTTACTGCCCATTCGGGGCAAACATAAAAAAGCACCCGAAAGGGTGCTTTTTGCCGCTCTCCTACTGGTAACAAAACTCTGAAAGCCACTTTTTACCATATACACGGACATAGAAATTTTAATTATATATTAAATTGATGATATTTTAAGATTGACAATCACTTTAAAGATTTGATAGTGCTGTCGAAGCTTACATTATCAGGAATCTTGTTAGAGTAAACAGAACTTACAATTTTATCTCTTACCGAATAGAAAGAACTCGTAGCAGAAGAAATATTGCTTGGTTTAAGGAGAGTCTGACTCTGCTTAGACTGATCGCTCTTCTTAGCACCCCAACTGTAGTTGTTTGACCAACTTGCAAATGTGTATGGAAGCTGATAGTTGATATTATTGTTGAAAGATACACAGTTAGTGATGTAACCTGTACAGTTCTGGCTGTTGTTGTTATCGAAACCTTTTGATTTATGATCGAATGCTACACAGTAATCAGCAATTCTCTTAACGCTTGAACTCTGCTCTGTTGTCTTGGAACCGAACTTGAAACCATTGCCGTTCATCTCTGTTTCAGCTTTTGAAACCCAAGTTTTTGCACTTGTTCCATTGATCTTACCTTTTGAAAGGTCAATCTTACCTTTTGAATAGTTAGAAGCAAAGCTTGAATCAGAAGAAATAAGCTGCTGGATAGTCCACATATTCTTATCAAGAGATTTTCCGTTATTAAGGTCATACTGTCCTGTAAATACATCAGGGTTACCATTGTTCCAGCAAGCTGAATTCTTGTATGTTACAACTGCTGACTTGTCACCGGATTTATCATAAGAATCCCAACCGTCATCGGAATTATCCCAAGCGAAGCAGTACTGGAATACTGTATTGGAAGCACCGAGTTTTGGAGCAAAACCGTCGGCATTAGCACCATAAGTTGCAACATCACAGTTTCTGTATGCGTAGCAATATTTAAGAGTATTGCTGTCTGCATTATCTGATAACTGGATACCCGAGTCATTATTGTAACGAGCGATAACATGGTCGATAGTATTCTTTGCACCCGATACCCAAATACCATTATCGCCTGCGTTTTCAACGATAACATTCTTTATAAGTAAGCCCGAACCGCTTACAGTGATACCTCTTGAAGTAGAACCTTTATCTCTTGCAGCCTTGAAGTTAAGACGAGGATATGTTCCGTCAGACTGCTGAACACCTATAATACCGCCTGTCTTAGAACCTGAAAGTTTGAATGCCTGAGAGATAGAGATCTCAGGAGTATTGATATATACATAACCACCGTTAGAATTTACTTTCTTGATAGCATCTGCAAGTGCTGATTCATCATTCTTAGTTATTACAGCAACAGAATTTGAATAAGATGTGCTGCTTGATGATGAAGAGCTTGATGAAGATGAACTTGATGATGAAGAACTTGAACTTGAAGAACTACTTGAACTTGAAGAACTACTTGAACTTGAAGAACTGCTTGAGCTTGAAGAACTGCTTGAGCTTGATGAAGATGATGAACTTCCTACAGCTTCAAACTTAAATTGCTGGCATTCAAGACCGTTATATGTCCACTGATTGATATTACC
>JAFUUG010000280.1 GCA_017483905.1 Bacillota bacterium | reverse complement strand
TCCGAGTGTATCGGTACGCATAAATCTCTCGTCATCAATGCCCTTAAAAGATAGATATTTTCGCATTTTTATCTCATATCCGTTAAGCTGCATACGGCTTAAAAAATCTTCAAAACTTGTAGAATTTTTGATTTCTTGGTCTATATCTCTCAACAGTTTGTGTCGGTGAGATTGAAACTTTTCTGTGATTACAAATAAACCGTTTTCTCTGCATAAATCGTCACTTATATTTCGCATTTCCCGCAGTGATTTTCTATCACTCACAAGTTTCTTGTGATTTTTAAAATTATAAGCATTACAAAGGATATGCGTGTGTATGTTTTCCGTATCGGTATGAACAGCAATTATATATTGATGATTAGGATACATTCGCAACATCAATTCTTTACCTATACGCATAGCTTTTTCGGGAGTGATTTTATCATCATCAGCAAAGGCTTGTATTATATGATGAGCCAAAATATTTCCCTTATTTTTTGATTCGTTTGCCATAGCCTTAAACTCGGTTGCGGCAAGTGTGGTAGTACACATATAGGTAGAGATTAAAATGTTGTTTTCGGTCTTTTCAGGTGCTTGAATATAGTCAATAGCAGTTTGCAAATGTGTGTTCTCTTTAATCGGGATTATCTTCGTGTAAGCCATTCGGCTTGCCCTCTTTTGCCGCAACGGTCAATTTGTAGTATCTGCTGACTGCATTTTGCAATTCTTCTACCCGTTCTTTAAGCCTTATTATATCCTTTTCATATACGCTTCTTGTTATGTTTGCTACCTTTGCGATCTGATTTATATTTGTACCGATAGAGTTAAGCTCGGCGGCAACAGCAAGCAGCGGTTTTGTATCAACAATATAACATTTCTGATTGGCGATTACACTTAACACAAAATCGGAATATCCGTTTGCGTTATGCTGTGATTTTCGCAAATTTATAAAGTCTAATTCTTCTTTTGAAAACCGAAGTGTAAGCCGTTCCGTTCTTAAATGTTTTTCTTTTTTCTCACTCATAAAATCAACCTTTCTTTTATAAAATTTTTTTCGCAGAAAAAACAACAGGGGTTTGGGGAAGTATTCACCAAATAGGTCTTAGGGCATTGCCCTAACAAGCTGTAAAATGACCTCGCCATACCACTTTGAAAATCGTGTTTTTCGATTTTCAAAAATGGTATGGTGGGCGTCGTTTTACAATGCTTGCGAAAAGGTTTTTGATAAAGATACGACTTCCCCATACTTAAATTTTAGCACACCCAAATTTAGATTGTTATTTTTGATTAAACTTTATTTCACAAGTACATTAAAGATAGACAATTTATTGTGTCTGAAATATGATTATTTATGGGATATTCAATTTTTTTGGCTTAAAAATCACATTTCATATTTTTTTATGAGATTGTATGTTTGAGCAAGCAGCTCTATTGCTTGAAGCAAAAAAAGAAATAAGCGAAATATCAAGGTTTTTACGGCATTATTTCCGATAATAAACATTCATTTATTCAAGTAAAAAAATTTTCAAAAATTTTTTATCCAAAAAAATAACATTTGGCACTTTCGTATGAGATAATAGTATTAAGAAGCTTCAACCCCCTTTATTTTGATTTTTCAATATAAATAAAGGAGGTGAACTTTATGGCAAATTCGTTTG
>JAFUUG010000279.1 GCA_017483905.1 Bacillota bacterium | reverse complement strand
TATTTTTCCTTTCGAGTTATTTCTGATCAGATTTGATAATCTCTCATTTTTGCTTGATTTTTTCCGACCGTATTATCAAAGAAATTCTTTGCAAAATGTGTCTTATCATCTTCTTTTTCTTTATCGGTTCTTGTTGTCGTCTTAGTAAGGCCGCCTGCTGTATATATTCTTCCGCACTCAGGGCATACGGCTTTCTGCGTTGTCACCGTTGATATGGCAGTACCGCCCTCTTTTCTTGCTGCAGCCGCATTTCTTACGACGTGTTCTCTCTCATGTGCCATAACTTTTGCTTCCGATTCTTCCGGCGAGATATTCGTAGGAGTCTGATAGGAAACACCGGAATCATCCGAGCCGTCCTGATATTTTCTGTTTTTACACGTTTCGCATTCGACCTTGCCGGACTTTTTTAGATTTTTTATCTCGGCAGAACTAAGCTGTTCTTCCTGTTCCTTTGTCAGATGATGATTCGTTATCTGAATATTATATACATTTACATTTTCACTTGCATTTATGCCTGTATTTATCCCCATCGCCATAAACAGCCCTCCTATCCATTCTCTACGCACATTCCGACAATAACATTATATCAAAAATTCCAATAAATTTCAATATACAAAGAAAATTTGAAAAAATTATATTCTTTAAAACAGTTATACTCGTGACTTGAAGTATTTCTCTCACAAATATAATGTCGATCAAGAATTATTTTCCGCCCGACTGACGACTTTTATCGCTTTCGGTATGAAATTTTTAGATCTCCAATAGCTCTCCTTACTCCTTATAACAGCATAAGTTATTATAACAAGCACAACTGCGATCGCCATCGAAATTAGTTCCGGATTATCGTAACCGAGCTTTATACTGCCATAATACCCTGCAATAATGCCCGCAAAAAAAGCTGTACAAGGAATACCGTACATTATCATAACAGCTTTAAAAAAATTGCCTTCTTCAATCGTTATCTCGACATTATCATCAATATCTGCATTACACATATTCAGGCACTCTATGTGCATATCCTCCTTTTTCATACCTGCCGTACACGCTCTGCATTTTGCACACGCTTCGGTTCTTTCCAGTCTGACTGTAATTTTGTTTTTCTTTTTTTCCGTTACCTGTCCGATCTCTCCCATTTTACCTCCATAAAATCTTAAAAAAGTTTTAAACCGCTGCATAAAAATATACAGCGGTTTAATTATTTACATCATGAATTTTGAATGTATGCGGAAATCAAAAATCTTAAAAATCTGATGTTTGATATGATTCTACTCACCATATCAACCCTTTTCAGCTCTTGCTATCTTCATAGCCTCTTTCCATGTATCTCTGAACTGCCTTATAAGCCCCATAGCTTCTTCAAGTTTCTTTTGGTCTTTTCTTATGTTAGCAGTTATAAGTGTTCTGAATATATAATCATACATTGCATAAAAATCATTTGAAATCTCATATTTAAAATCAAGACTTGTCTGTAATTCTCTGATTATATCCTGAACTCTTTGTATAAGATAGTTAGATTTCTGGTAATCTTTCTTTTCCATTGCCACCATAGCTTGATTAGAAAACTTTAAAGCACCATCATACAACATCAAAATCAATTCTTCCGGCGTTGCAAGATAAATAGAATCGTTTTTTAATTTTGCATATGGATTATTTATTGCCATAATAACACTCCTCT
>JAFUUG010000278.1 GCA_017483905.1 Bacillota bacterium | reverse complement strand
CGCAAATTTTTTATCCGCAAGAATTGTTTCTATATCGATTTTCAGCCATAAACTCGATAATCTCAGATCGGTTAATTTTTCACCCGGAAAATCAGGATAATATCTTTTCCAAATTTCCTCGTCCAAATCATACATTGCCTTTTGAATTTCATCATTCTTTATTCTCTTTATTTTTTCTTCATACTTTACACATTCGCTTTTCGCCGTAAATTCAGTGCCGTCATCTGCTATGTATGTGGTTTTTATTTTCATTCCGGCTCCCCCTTTGAAGTTGTTTTATTGTTCAGGTTGATTATGAATTTCTGTAATCTTCTATACAATAAATATGTTTCTTACGAAAAAAATTTTTTTAAATTTGAAAAGTTGTTTTTTATTTATGACTATTTCTCATAAATAAAAACAAGGACAAGAAAATTAGTATCCCCTGTCCTTGTTAAGAATAATATACCCTGATTTTTTACTTTTTGCGTATTTTTTCCTTTATATTCCTTTTGGCATTTACCATGCCGATTTTATGAATTATTCCGTAAATTGCAAAAACATATATAACACTCAATGCAATATTTACTCGCATATTCTCCCTGAAAAGTATCATCAAAATAACAAAACTAACAGCAAGTCCGATTATTTTCAGATAAAATTTCAAAGGCGGTTTGCATGTAATCTTTGCGTATCTTCTTGTCATAAACAAGAAAACAAAAAAGATAATGAATGAAACGATCAAAAAGCCCAATTTAGGTGCTATCTCCATTTCACCGTTCTGCATAAACTCTAATGAAGCTGTGATATTATTCTGAGCAAAAATAATAAAAACATGCAGCATCATATAGTGCAGACCGTTATTCGCTTGCTCCCTGTCTATGATACGGTCATAAAATGTACCGTAACTAAGGAATAACCCGACCACTATCATAAATGACATAAACGAAAAATAGATACGATCTAACGTAAGTTCTCCTTCAAAATAACTTGCGATCGCAATAACCATTTCCCCGAAAGTAAATACTACATACAGCATTGCTCTCTCTGAAAGGTGTGCAAAGTCAACATTATTCTCTAACCTTATTTTTGTCGGAATACTTGTTGCGATCATCCCAAACAGTATAGGCACATAAGAAAAATCCGAACCTGTTACTTTATAGATCGGTATATTCACAAGAACAAGTAAAGCCTCAATAACAAGTATAACAATATTACGAATATGCGGCGGCTCTTGTCTGCGGTTTTTAAGTTCAATAAAATACTGCCCCGCAATATTCAACAGTATAAGTGCCCACGCAATATGATACTGGGTATGGTAAGTTTGCCAGTGTTCCCTCGTTCCCTCGCCTATAAAATACAAAAGAAACATATTCGAAAACAAAAAAATATGCTCTCTCAGACCGTTTTTTCCATAAATATTGATGTAGTAAGTCGAATAATTCCATATCTGTATGACCGCAAGTGTACAGATAAAATATGTAATAAACATACCTACTGCAATTTTGCCATCGACCGTATGGTGCAAAAGAGAATTATTCCTGCCGATTATGTAAACAAATATCAAATCATAGATCAGCTCCAAATATTCTACTTTCTTTTCATTTTTTTCTAAAAATTCCTGCATGACTCTCACCTTTTGAACATATTACCCCTATTCTTGCTATCAACCTGTATAGGCATCTTCCGCTGTATTCGTAAAATCTTGCTTCTTAAGCCATTCGGTTTCCTCATCATTTTCGGGAATATCTATTCTTTCGATTTTAAAGATCACCGGTCTTGTACCGTCATTACAGCAGGATATCATCATACGATCATCGTTAGTCCAGCCTTTCATTATTGCACCGCCTTGTAATGCCGTATATACATATCTGCTAATAGCATCCCAAGCTTCTCCGCAAAATTTTCCATTCATCAAATGGTAAAAATCATCCTGCTGCGGTGTCCGTTTCAATAGAAAAGTATCTCCCTTTTTGAAAAAAGGGCACGGTCCCGATTTGGGATCCGCTAAATATTTTTCCTGATAATCAGAAAAGCACTTTGTATCCAAAACAGTAATTCTGCACTCATGTTTCATACTTATACCCCTCAAATTACACTCTATTATATTGTCCATTATTCAAGACAAAGGTAATTATATCACCTTTGAGCAAATTATACAATAATGATGCGAAAATAAATCTCACTTATTTAATGCGTCACTTATAACAAGGAGTGCATTAGCTTTTTCTTCTGATAATTTACGAAAATTTTCAACAAGTGTCCTTTCTTTTTCGCTTAAATAGCTGCATTTGTCATTTTCATTAAACAGCTCCGCAAGAGTGATGCCAAGAGGTACAATAAGTCTTTGCAATGTTTCGATCGTAGGCTGCCTTGTGCCCTCTTCTATTCCTTTGATATGATTTCCTGAAAT
>JAFUUG010000277.1 GCA_017483905.1 Bacillota bacterium | reverse complement strand
GTATTTTTCAGCTTTTGGTAAAACATATATGTATCTATGACAAACCTTTCGGAATAGATTATCAGCAGATGAAGAAAAAGAAAGTCCTTGATAAACAATAATCCTAAGATGCCAGGTAAATTAACACTATACGAGTAAATATTTTTTAAATACTTATAGTAAACGACATTTTTTAATGTCGTTTACTATAAAATTACATCGGTTTTTTGAGTTTACACAAAACTTGAAACAGACCCACAAAAAAAATGGTGTGAAAAATTTTCACACCATTTTGTTTTCATAATTTATTTGTAACAGATATTTTATCTATATCATGAAGTGTTTTTGTTATCGTATGAGATATAGGATCCCATTCCACTTTTTTAAACAACGCCACAACAGCGATTGGTATAAATGTATACATAAATAACGGAAATGTTATCGTATATATCAGTTTGTTATACCATCTTGCATTTATCTTGCCCCACTCTGTTATTACACTTACAGCTCCCAGAATAAACAACAGATCGTATCCGTTTGTCATCAGTCTTAATATATTTTTCAATGCTTCCGTCATTATTGCGGGATAGTTCACTATATATATAAGACCAATACTTATCATACATATATTAAGTATAATACTTACAATACTGAATACGACACCCGGAGTTATAGTCATAAACATATCATAGCAAGAAAAACTCTTCTTTACAAAAATGCTTTTAAAAAGATCCACACCGTATTTATATATTATCTGATAAAAACCTTTTGCCCATCTCATTCTTTGTTTCCACGACTGTGAAAACTTTACAGGCTGTTCATCATAAAACATCGCATTTGCACAATATCCGATTATTTCACCCTTTATAACATTATCTACCGTAAATTCTATATCCTCTGTCAGCAGGAAATATTTCCATCCGTCCATTTCGTCTATTATCTCACTGCTTACAAGAAATCCGGTTCCCGATATCGCACAGCTTGTATGAAGCATCATTCTTGCATTATTCAAAAGTTTTGCCTCTCTTAAAAACATTACGGAATATCCTGAGGATATCCAATTTGACTCAAAATTTTTTGAATTTCTGTAACTTGTCAACACCCTGTAACCATTATCAAAAACTTTGTTCATTTCCTCAACATAATTCCTGTCAAGCAAATTATCCGCATCAAATACAAAATATCCGTCATAGTATTTTAGTCCGCATTTGTTCTTTATCTTTTCAAGCAGATAATCAAGTGCATATCCTTTTCCGATATACTGCATATTGTATCTTTCATATACATTTGCACCGGCTTTTCTTGAGATCTCTGCCGTTTTATCCGTACAATTGTCAGCTACCACATATATATCTATCAATTCTTTCGGATAATTCTGATTATTTATACTTTCTATAAGATTAGCAATTACACTTTCCTCATTTCTTGCCGAAATAAGAAACGCATATCTATGTAATTTTTTTGCCGTAAATTCTTTCGGCTTTTTAAAAATACCTATAATCAGATAAAAAAATTGATATGAGTAACACAAGAAAAAACAAACTGCAACAATTAAATTTATTTCAAATATAGTTCTCATTTCTAAAACCTCTTGCAAAAATGTTTTAAAATTACTGCATACTTAAATATTATAATACATTTTCTCAAAAAAAGAAATAAATATTTTCAACAATAAATTATATTATTCTTTTCCATAATTATGCAATTCAAACAAACGACATATCATATCTGTATTTATAGTAAACGACAAAAGTATTTATACTTTTGCTCGTTTACTCGCGCCGGCTGCGTGCCGCAAAGCGGCTAACTACCTTGTACGCAGCCGTGTGCATACCCCGTAGGGTTATAGTAAACGACATTTTTTAATGTCGT
>JAFUUG010000018.1 GCA_017483905.1 Bacillota bacterium | reverse complement strand
TGAAGATGAAAAAGAAAAAGCATACTCTGCAATAAGAAAATTACTGTATAGCTATTATGATTGGGAACTTAGAAAAAGGGAAGCTTTTTTACACGATATATCTGTTGCTGAAAATTATATTTCTACAGCGAATGAAAAAGGGCGAAAACCTGAGAATATCGAAAAAAGAAAGAAAGCCTTGCTAAAATATCAGGAAAAATTAAAAATTGTAGACGAAAGTGTTTCGTTTTATGGTCTGCTCATTGATTTTCTTGTAAATCACAAGGTAAAGGTACTGTTTATTCAACACAATAATAAGAGTAGATATTATTCGGGTGTGCGATTTGAATGTATTTTATTGTTTTATGAGAAAGAAAAGATAGATGGTTATTTTGGTAGCAATGGTTTTACACATAAAATTCCTGAAAAATATAGAAATTACTTAGATTAAGGGATGTGAACAAAATTGGGTTTAACAAATGAAGAAAATCTTAAAATAAAATCAAACAGAAATGAAAACAAAAAATTCAAAAAACAAATAGATAAATATATTAATGGAAACTTGCCTGTTCAAGCAACGCTCGATGTATGTTCTTTGCCTAATGTACTTGTTGCATTAGGTTCAAGAGCCAATAAAGTAATTATGACACAAAGCACATTACAAAATGCCATTAATTCCGAAGGAATAGTCAAGAAAGGACATACTAAAGGACATAATATTCCTCTTGAAACTATAGAAACACTACCAGACCAAATGAGAAATCCAATATTAATTTGCGAAGGTTCACAAGGCAACGGAAATAATTCTTTAGTAATGATTACAGAATTAAAAGATAGAAATGATAAAACCATTATTGTTCCACTAAGCTTAGATATAAGAGGTTCGGATAGTATAGTATGTAAAATCAATAGTATATATGGAAAAAACAATTTACAAAATTATTTACAAAATGCAATCAATAATAATAAAATAATTGCTATAAATGAAGAAAAAGCAAATAGGCTGTTCACGGATATAGGATGCCAATCATCCAAATCGACTTCAGCTATTTGCTTTGACAATAGTATAGCATATTCAATGAAAAGTGTCAAGTACCCGAATGAAATTTTACAAGAAAATACAAGGAGTGAGAGCAAAACTATGGAAGAAAATACCCCCTATAATCTCATAAGCATAGAAATCGGCGGAGATGTATATCATTATCGTGATAACAGCGAAAATAGTGTAAGAGATACCCTGCAAAATTATGATAAATCGGACATAAAAGTAAATGGTGAATTTACACAAAATTTTGAAAGAATAAGCGAAATAGAATATGCGGAATATGAGCAGAGCAGTAATCCTCCAAGATTCTCTATGGAGATAAACGCAGATGAAAATTCTTTAAAACTTTTCCGAGGCGAACAGTTATATAGTCTGAGCCTTTCCGAAACTTTAAATAGTCCGAACGGAAGATCTGATACACAAGCTGCCGAAAATATTCAGACAAGCACTATTTCGCCTGAAGTCCTCAAAGAAGTTATATCTGATTTATCAGCACCACCAACACAAAAGATAGATATGATGGTTAATCCAAAATTCGACTATGTAATATCATCGGATAAATTCGCAGAAATAAATGCAGCAGTATACGGAAATGAAAACAGACAAGCCGAGCTACAATCAAATGAGGAAATAGCAGCCACAAAGGAGGATATACAAATGAACGAAAATGAACAGGACAATACAAAAAAGAAAGAAGAAGAACTTGACGAAGCTACAAACGAGCTTTTACACAAAATCAGATATACAGATATAGCAGAAGTAAATGCCGAAGTCATAGAAAATATCGAAAACAATTCCATAGAAGAATACATACAGCCACAAACAAATGAAGAAATTACAGAAGAAACAGATATTATATCTTCTCTGCATCAGGCAGCCGATGAGAGAAATGACGGAACTGCACAAAATATTCTCGGTGTATGCTATTATACCGGTACAACAGTTGCTCTTGATGAGCAGAAAGGAATCGAATATTTTGAAAAAGCTGCCGAACAAGAAAATCCGTCTGCAATGAGAAATCTCGCTATCGTACTTGAAACAAGAGAGCCGATTGACTTAAAAAGAAGTGTTGAACTGTATCAGAAGTCAGCCGACAAAAATGATGCCTTTGCTCAGAATAATTTAGGTGTTTGTTATCTTTTGGGTGACGGAGTTGACAGAAATATCCGTAAAGCACTTCAATACTTTGAAAAAGCAGCAAAATCTGGTGATGATTATGCAATGGTCAATCTTGCCGACCTGTATGCTACGGGCAATGGAGTACGCAAAAACGATAAAAAGGCTTATGAATTTTACTTACAGGCTGCCGAAAAAGGTAATGCAGACGGTCTGAAAGCCGCTGCCGATTGTCTTTTAAACGGTATCGGAGTAAAACAGGATTCGCAGCAAGCATTGAATTTTTATAAAATGGCTGCTGAAAAAGGTGATATGGAAGCACAAAATGCCTATGATAAACTTGAAGCTAAATTATCGCCGAAGAAACACGAAGTTAGTGTTGATGAAACACAGAAAGATGTAGGAAAAGCCGAAAATAAATCAACCAAAAAGAGAGATCCTCATTCATTATAAGACACTTGTACTCAAATCGAACACAAGTGAAAGTAATTAAAGGTGGTGAGATTATGCAGGAAACACCTCATTTTTGTCTTTGCTTTGTAGATGAAGATTTAAGGGGTTTTTTGAAAGTTGATGTATATGGCTTTTATAAAAAAGAACACTTATCAATTCCATTACGATTACAAAAAATATATAAAGAATTAAGAAAGCAGCGAGAATATAATATATTCACAAGTTTCTACGGTGAAATAAAAATGCACAACAAACAGGATATTCCCTTTTATATTGTTATTAGAAATAAACTGCTTAAAAACATAGTTTTTTCTTTTATATATAAATTGAAAAACAAAAATCGTTGCTATTTTCCGCCAATTTATGATATAATCACCTTAAATAAATTGGTAAAAAAAGGATGATTATGGTTTGAATTTAAAGAATAATCATATATATTCTGAATATATCGCTGAAATTGAAGATACAATGCAGACGGTCTGAAAGCTGCTGCCAATTGTCTTTTAAACGGTATCGGAGTAAAACAGGATTTATCCTCATTCATTATAAGACACTTATACTCAAATCGAACACAAGTGAAATATTCGGGAAGTGAAAAAGTGTACGATAATTGGAATACAATAGTATCTGTAGATGTATTAGAAAATACAGAAAGAATCATAGGTATTAGAGAAGTCAGTATGATTAATAACATAGAAAATGATTTTTCCGCATTTAAAAATATGATTTGTGCAAAATGTTGTTGCATCTGTTCTCCATCAGATTTTGAAATAAGCCTTACAGAATTATTAGAAATTTTGCATCACATAAACATAAAATATAATCCTAAGTATGTAAAGAAGATATTCAAACAAATTAAATCAAATTTTTCATCCCCATTGTGTATATTTGTTGATATAGCCGATGGAAACAGCAAGGTTTACGAAATATGCACAATTATTTGTAGGAAATACTGTTTTTATGAAAAATGAAAGGAGCTTATAAATGAGTTTTTTGGGATTTGGAAAAAAGAAAAAGGAAGCAAAGCCTGTATCGACAGAACAGAAAGAAAATAAATCCGACACAATGAAAGAATATATAAAGGAACAAATACAGTCCGACTCACCCGAAAATGCTGTTATTGCATACATTCTTATACAGGCAAAAGAAAATAATATACATCTCGGTCAGCTTGACGGTATGACATATGTAGCATTTGATAACGAACATATAACAAACTTTATGAAAGACTGGTACGGTCTTTTGAGATTATATGAGGGCAAAAGGCTGAGTGAAAATACATACGCAAATTTTATAGAATCAACACTTTCAAGAATTACCGTAAAACCTAAGACGGACAATAAAACAGATGCTCCTCAGCCGAAAGAAAGCGACCAGATTCCGAAAGAAATTGATGAATACAGTGATATATTGGGAATTTAAAATATGACAATGAAGAAAAGGCTCATTAATCGTGAGCCTTTTCTTGTGCAGGAAAATCAATTCGTACTGCTTTT
>JAFUUG010000276.1 GCA_017483905.1 Bacillota bacterium | reverse complement strand
TATCTGTATTGCCAAAGCGGTGGGCCGGATCGATTTATATCTATGACGTATAGATATGCACCTGATGAGAGCTGTAATTACATTACAGAACATCAGATGTATTCGATCCGGCGGTAGGCAAAATGCCGAGGGAAAATCCAACTAAATGCGTTTGGATTTAAGTTTGAAATATGCTTATGTTATGCATAAAAGTTATAGAAGAAATAATAAGAACGAACAATAGTGCGTAAAAAATATTGTTTAAGTAAGTTATTTTTATCCAAGTTTTAAAAAAATATAATTTTATTTTTAATATAACCATCTGAAGAGTATAAATCAATAAATTTTATTGTAAATTGTTGGATAGATATAATTTTTTTGAATTTTGTTTTTTGCATAAATTTTGAGATCTATTAGCTTGTAAGTTTAAAAGTATAAATAATATGAATACTATATTTTGAAGAATGTAATCGTTTCTTCTAAAGTTCATTTGCTTTTGAATACCATATTTTTGAAATAGGTTTACTTAAATAATAGCCTAAAATTGCTTGTTTGTATATCAGTGTAAATGTAAATTATTAATAATATTATCTCGGATTTCTTCTAACAAATGATCTGCTTTTATATATTCAAAGTCAAAGGCATTATCTATAAAATTTGCTGTTGTTTCTGATCTCATTTTTTCGATTTTTTGGTATTTTACCATTTTTTCTACATCAGGTAATTCCTCATATCTTTTGTATAAAAGTGTAAAAGTAGATGCATTGATTTCAGGCTTTGTACGAGCATCAATATTTAAAATAAAAGCACCCAATGATTCTAAAAGAAAATTTTTTAATTTGTCAAATGGAATGTTTTCAAAAAAATCATAGTTTCTTAAATTCCCATCTGAAAATATATCCATATCAGATTCATAAAGAGGAGTTGATGAATCGTAATCA
This sequence comes from Bacillota bacterium, assembly GCA_017483905.1. GTDB lineage: Bacteria > Bacillota > Clostridia > Lachnospirales > CAG-274 > RGIG4831. Next base: position 4,664 of record JAFUUG010000276.1, on the reverse strand, counting down.
AATTGATTATAATCAAGGTGGTCTTCAATTTTAAGTTTCATATCCATTAAAACATCTTTTGTTGAAGATTCTTTTTCTTGCTTATTTAATGTTTTTTCTGTGATCTTATAAAAAACGGAAAAGAATATTTTTGAAACCAAAGGATAGATAATATTATTGAATAAAACTATGGATTTTTTTAAACTTTTTGACCATTCTGTTATATTTGTTGAAAGATTTTCCTTTTCTTTATTGTGGTCTATATCATATTTTAAGGTTACACAACCATCAGATAATGCAATTTTTGCATATTCAAAATATGAAGGATAATCTATGGATGATGGTAAAGTAAGAGTTAACGCTATCGTATCTAAAAGGGAGTCACTTATATCGTAATTATTTAATATCCAAAGGTTGTCTATGTTATAAAATAATATGTGTAGTGGCAATATTGTTTTAAACTCCAAGATGGAACATATAGCTTCATAAGTATCATTGTCATCATCATCATCGAATTGATAACGTATTATTTCACAGATATAATTGTATGTTTCATTATAATCTTTTATAATTTTTATAAGTTGATTTATTGTGGTCGCTTCTTTAATTTTTCTAATCAATTCATCAGGTGATAATTTGTTGTAGTAGTAAAATATTAAAAATTGTGCAAAACTACTAAATTTAAACTTGCCATTTATATTAGATTTGGAAATAACATGTTTATATAGATAATCAGATTTTAGTTTTTCTTGATTGTCCTTGAAGAACTTGCTTTTGTTACTTAAAGTTGGACTGAGATCGTTAGGCGTTTTTTCATTGTATAAATTTTTTGAGAACTCGTTTGCTGAACTAACTGTTTTATTTGATTCAAGGTGACTTACTGCATTTTCTTCTTCGTAATTGTTTTTAACTTCTTTTTTTAAAAATAGAAATTTTTCACCATATTTATTTAGTGAATTTTCTTGGGTTGAATTTAAAAGGTCGCATATATTTGCATATACATCGAGAATTAATGATTTTTCGTAACTTGATTCTTCATAGTAACATTTATGAGTTCTATGTGATATTGAGGTTAATATCTCAATGAATTTGTCTATATATTGAGAGGAAAAATCTGTTTTTAATTCGTTGATATCTTTACCGTTTTTTATTTCTTTTTCTATGTTCAAAATTGTCTCTTCAATATTATTCTTCATTTCATCTGTTCTTGCTATTGCCATCAAGATATTAAATACATTTTCTTTTTTTTGAGAATACTTTGTATGAAGGTTTTTCTCGAAATAGGGAGCATACCATAATTCATTTAAGTCTTTTTTTAATATATTTATTATATCATATATTAGCTCACTTGTCATATTATTATAAATATTGTTAGCCATAGCAGTTATAGAAAATCCGAATTGTAAAAAAAGAATTGTTTCAATGGAGTTCATTTGGTTGGTTAATTCTTTCTGAAAACTATCATGATTGTTTGTATTATTTTTATCAATATTGTTTAAATCAAAAATTTTTCTTATCATTATGATTCCCTCGCTGATTTTACTTAAAGAATAGTAAAAGTTAATAATATATAATTTCGTTGATTTAGATATGGGATCGATATCGCAAATGTAAACAATACTTAATATTATCCAAAATTTGCAACGATATAATGGTCTCATTTAGAATAAATAATAAATATAGTTTGATAAATATAAGTATATGATATACAAATTATCCAAAAAAAGGTTGCTAAAAAAATACTATGATAAAAAAGATTCAAAATCTTAATATTTTGATTATTGATGGTATATTTTTAAGATTATTATAATATCATCGGTTAAATTATGCAAGAGAATCTTAAAATAAAATCAGGTGATAAAATAAAATTAAGATTTCGACGTTTTCTGAAAGTGGCTTTAGTGGCTTAGTTCGGGTGATTTAGGACTTTACATAATGGATAAACAGTGATATACTTCTTGTAAAATTTATGGAAGAACCTATTAACTTACGCAAATAAGAAATAGGATTTTACCTAAATATAAAGGAGGTATAAGAATGACAAATGCACCACCTGTATTAACCACACCAGCTGTACTAACGGCACCACCAAATTCCAATATGCCGCCGGGAAATGGATTAGTTACAATGGATAATTGTAACGCAATGGTAAATTCAGCTGTCCAAGCTAATACTCAGGTATTAACTCTTTTATTTAATAGTATAATCGAAGAGGCTTATAATTTAAATGAAGGTCTGAAATTAACTATAGCAAAATTGAATCAATCTGATATAATTCGAACTGAAATATTATCGGATGAAGGAAATGTTATATCTTATAAATTGAAAAAGCAGCGAGGACAGGATGTTAATATTTGGAATGAACAGTATGAAGTTTTTGCAAATTGGCAAGTTAGTAATATTGAGCTATATGTCAGTGATGACAGATATAAGTACAATAAGTGGATGATTTTGTATATAAACAAAATAAAAGTCAAGATTCCGATGTGTGTGTTTGAAACAAACAAAATATTGAGTTATCTTGAAAAAGAGGGTCTTACATGGACAAAGATTAAAAATTTAAGCAAAACTGCCTGTAATGATTTATTTAAAGACTATATAGTAAGAAAAATGAAATCGTTAAATACAGAATACAAGCCTGCATTTTTTCCTTTTGGCTGGAATGTGGGTGAAAATAATTCTTTAGAATTTATATCCGACTCTGATGAAATTGCTAATAGTGATAATTTTCCGTTAAGGCTCAGATTTTTAAAATCTGCAACGGAATATTCACAGAATATTATAAAAGACGCATTGAGTTTTTTTAATATATTCAGTAATCAGGAAGATCGGATAGGTATTCTTGCGATAGTTCTTTATTCTTCAACATATACTCTTTTTAAAAATAAAGGGTTAGATGTTCGTAAGCTCTTTGTTATAGACACAAGCTATAGTCAAGTTTTAGATATATTTTTTGACTTGGTTGAAAATTCATTTTCACGTTTTACGTTGAATAGTAAAAGCAAACAAATGTGCGAAAAGATTTGTTTTACAAAAGATGTTCCTCTTGTTTGTATCGCTGAAGACTATGATTTTAGCAAAAACAAAGAGAAAGATAATTTAAAAACTATCAAGAATGTTTTTTTGGAAGGAGGTGGAGTTTTATGGAAAAATATGGAATATAAATCGCAATCTACCATAATAATAAAGAGTCACACAATAAGTGCTGCTTTAAATAAGGAAGATTTTATTCAAATGAGTTTCAATGATGAGGATCTTGATTTTTCGGTTGTTTCGCTACCACCGACAGATATAAGAAAAATAATAAGTGAATTTGTTGTTTTTTATATAGATTCTTTGATTAAACTCGGAATAGCCCATAGTATAACTATAGGTGTAAATGAAAACTCTTTACAAACCATTTTTACTTCTGTCTTGAAACATTTGAATACTATACTTTCACAATATAAGATCGATTTTATGCAGGAATTGAATTTGTGTATTGGATTAAATGAAAGCATAGAATTGTTTATTGAAAAAACATCTGCCACACCTAAAGTTACGATTGATTATTTTAAAGAAGCATTTGCTGAATGTATAGCAGATTATAATGTTTCTTTCAAAAGAAATATTAACGGAATTTCTTCACAAAATACAATTTTTATAATTGGAAGTGAAATATGGCTTAAACACACAATATTCGAAAAAATTGTGAAACGCATGGGAAAATTTTTTACTGTACCAAAGGTGAAAAAAAGCCTATGCTTGTATAAATATGGAAATTCATATGAAACTACACGCTCATATTCTTGCAATAACGAGAGAAAATGCGAAAAATTTATTGTTCTTTACAGAAAATCTTTTAATGCTATACTTCCGGAGGAGGAAAGAGAATATGAGAAAAAAATTAGTTATTGGAAATAAATGGATTTGTCCGGATGAAAACAAACAACTTTATAACGAAGAATATAAAATACAAGTTAATAATATGCCTGCATACATTTGTGTCGATGATTCTATAAATCGGCATATATCCATAGATGGTATATCAGGTGTAGGTAAATCTTTTCTGATATATAAATTAATATTACAAAATATTGCTTTTTTAAATATTCCGACAATTGCTATTGATACCGCAAATTGTTTCTATGAGGACAGAATTTACGATACCTTGGGAAAAGATAAAAGAATATGGAAATATTTTGAAGATTCTATGCATGACGCTACTTATATGGAAAATGGGAAAATTATAATAGATATAAACCCATTTTCATTGACAGAATACAAAAATGGTTCTGAAATATCAAAGGAAACACCTGCTATGGCAGCTGCAAGGATAACAGAAATACTTACACCGTTAAAATTTGGCAGAGCAGAAAAAATTATTGTTTTTAACACTATAGAAGAAATGCTTACTAAAGAATCAACTGTGGAAGATGCTTTATGTAAACTATATAATTTGCTGAACAAGAAAAACAATACAGGTAAGAATGCGGCTTCAAAGCTTAATATATTATCAAAACTTGTCGAGTTTAGGTCATATCCTAAAAATAATATCTGGTCTGAAATTATAAAAGATGAGCGTGCTACATTAAATGTATTTCAGCTCTCCAAAATAAAGCTCAGAGAATTAAAGAAAATTGTTGCTGACTTTATACAATCAGACCTGATGAACTATATGGAATGTAATTTGAGAAAAAACGATC
>JAFUUG010000275.1 GCA_017483905.1 Bacillota bacterium | reverse complement strand
CAAGTTCATTCTTCCCGACTTCTATCGAAATATTATCGGCTCCTTTGCTTGCCCTTACTGTTCTCGTTGCATTATCCCATTCTATATTTGCCCCGAGAGCCTCAAATGTTGCTCTCATCGGTACAAGCACACGCCCATCTTCTATTATCGGTTTCTGATCGTAAATAACTTCGTTTCCGTTGACCTTCACACTTGCGTTACTCTCCGCAAAAGCCGTGTATGAAAACATCATGCTCATGACAGCAGCAACTAAAAAAAAGTTTTTCTTCATATTTTTCCGCCTTTCATCAATAAGTATCATTTGATCTGTTTACTATTTCTATAGCAAGATCAATAAGCTCCGTTATCGTATCTTTCAGTTCGTCATCATTTGCAAGTATATTTCTCTTTATTTTTATAGTTACCTGACCATGATCGAATTTAATTATCGGATAACCGTTGTCGGTTATGATCCCCTCAACTATATCCTTTATCTTTTGCGTGCTTTCTTCATCATTTCCGTAATCATAATAAAGACTCGGCACAACAAAATCGAAGTAAATGGATTTTCCCGAATAAGGCATCTCTTCCGTAAAATACTCATATATGCCCGCAAGATACTCATTATTGTATGTAAATCCAATGTTCACAAACGGATATACCATACCCTCTGTCCAGAAAAATTTTGCATTCGTTCTGTATAATTTGCTCATCGAAAGATCCGGTATCTGCATATTATATACTATATCATCTATTTTATAATATATATCCTCAGCCCATTTATCTCTTTCTTCAAGAGTTACTTCGCCCGAATCCTTGAATTCTTTCCAGTTCTTTATTCTTTCATCTATTACTTCAAGCTTGTCAAAGTTTATCGCCGTTTCCTTATCATCTGCATAAGTAAGTATTTCTATACCCGCAAGATTCGCACTTATATACACGTCATCGCTTGCACTCTCCCCGACTATTATAAGTCTCGGACAGTGATAATTGTTTCCGAATTCGCTTTCAAGTGCCTTTCTGTTTTCTTCCGCAGTAGATACAAGTATCGCCCTGTAAAGCATGATATCCACCACATTTTCCTTTCCGATGTCGCCGTTTATTATATCCACTATAACAGGTCTGTTGCTTCTTGTATCCTTGAACAAAAGCTTGATAAATCTCGATTTGTTAAAGGAAAAACAAATATGTCTGCCGTTATCTCCGTTTTCTCCCTTTATATTTGCGACTGCAAGCTTTTCATCTATTAACCAAGGGGCATTGTAAATTATTTCTTCAAGTTTTTCAACACTTATATCATATTTACCTTCACTCATTTCCAAGCCTCCGTAAAATCAAATATTATGCTTCACTTTATCCATCGTTATCGGGTAAGTGCGCCCGCCGCCTGAGAGTCGGAAAACGATCGTTCCTCTTAAAATCCGCACTTTTGACTCTCATAATAACCTTATTTCATTTTACTATACTTTTATTGTAAATTCAACTGAATTTTATATCTTTAAAAAAAATATACCATAAATGACAAAAGCATTTGTATTTTTGTCGTTTACTGTACTTTTTTCTTTATCCCGCTATATAATTAAGCGGATCGACATACTGTCCGTTCACTCTTACCTCAAAGTGCAGATGTGGTCCCGTGGAATATCCGGTAGTGCCTGCAAGCGATATCACCTGTCCTCTTTCGACCTCCTGCCCTACCGATACGATAAGCGAAGTGTTGTGTGCATAAAGAGTCGATATTCCGTTTCCGTGATCTATAATTACGGTATTTCCGTAACCGTTCATCCATGAAGCATATATTACTTTTCCCTTTTCCGCTGCAACTATATCCGCATTCATTACCGCATTGAGATCGACACCCGTATGGAATTCCGATTTTCCGCTTATAGGATTTATTCTTCCGCCGAAAGGAGATGTCACACCCCTGTAATTCGGAACAGGATACTGCATAAGTCCGCCCTCTGCATTATATATCGTTCCTATTTTGCCTTTTGCCAGATCTTCCGCCTGAGCCTTTAATATCAGCGTAGAAACATTGCTGCTTGCCGTTTCGAGGTCTTCAAGCTGTTTCATGAATGTTTCCTCATCTTTTGTAAGCGCAAGCATTATTGTATTCTTTTCCGCTACCTTTTCTTCAAGAAAAGATTTCTGATCGTTTGCAAGCTTTGTGAGAGTATCAAGATTTTCTTTTTCTTTCTGTTCCTCCATGACCTTTTCGCCAATGACTTTCTCCGTTTTTTTCATCTCGTCAAAAAGATTCTGGTCATAGTTCATTATACAATTCACATATTCCAGTCTTTTCATGAAGTCATTAAATCCGTCTGCATGAAATATCAGCTGTAAATATCCCTGAGAACCGTTTTCATACATATATCGGATTCTCTTCTTCATCGTTTTTCTCTGATTTTTTCTTTTTATTTCCGCAAAAGAAAGATCCATGCTGACATTCGCAAGCCTTATCCTTGAATCTGTAAGTTCTCCGGTCAGCCTTTTCACTTCATCCTGAGCCGCATTCAGCTCCATATCAAGCGCATCTATCTCTTGTGCAAGAGTTTTCTTCTTTTCCTTCACATCAGTGAGTTCCTTTTGTGCCTCTTCCTGTTTTTCTTTTATT
>JAFUUG010000274.1 GCA_017483905.1 Bacillota bacterium | reverse complement strand
TTTACCGTATCTCTTGATATTTTCAGTTCATCGGCAATTACAGTATAGCTTTTTCCCTCATTTCTCAGCTTTATTATTTTTTCTTTTTGAATTTTATCCATTTTATAAAGCCTCCTCTCACTATACGGAGATTTGGAGGCTGTTTTTAGGGGGTATTTTAGAAAAATTTTTAAAAATAATTTCAGGCAGTATGACTTACCGCCTTTATTCATCGCTTTTATCTAATGATTAAACCATGAGCCAAGAGCAACACCCTTATAGATAGTATGCTTTTGCCCGTACCCGTAGGCTGTATAACGGCAACACTGTCATTTGTGATAAAAAGCTGTGTCGGTTTTTCTTATGTTTCTTGGTTATATTTATGTAGTTTTAACATAGCTTTTCACCGCCTGTTTTTATTGTATTCCCGCTTTTTTAAGCATTATTTTTTGTTGTTCCGTAAGATTTCCTAATTTCAATCGTCTTTTTTGACTTGCCGCCCATACATATAATTTTCGTTCATCTTCATCAACGCTATTGGGCTTTCTATGGTTTTTATCAATAAAAGAAATATACACCGCATAATTATCAAACCAAATATTCTTGCCGGATGGATTGAGAGAGCCTTTACCGTCCAGATCAACACCAAGTTGTCTGATTTTTTCTTCTTTATCGGGTGGCAGTTCATTGTCCCTATATAGCAATTTTTGCCTCATGAGCCAACTATACAAATTAGCATCTTCAAATTTGTCCGTCGCTCTTGGCAAATGACCGTGTTCGTCAATAAATGTTTTTACTTCTTCATAGCATTCCTGCCAAAATCTTTCGGGCTTTGCATCTTTTTCTCGAAGAAGCGGAATATTTAAAGATTCCATTTTTGCTGCACGGACATCGCTTAATTTGCCCTGTTCATACTCTCCTATCTGCTTTATAAACCATTGACCTACTGCTTTACCGTTGATTTTTATTTTTTTACTCGGTGCTTTGCCATTTTCTTCTATATATCGACGAACAAGTTCAAATGTGTCATCCAACAGTGCCTGTCTTGGATCCCAAACAAAATTTATTTCATTAAGCAAAGCAACTTTCTCATCATCAATTTTACCCGCCTTATAATTGGCTTTTTGAGTGCATAGCCATACAAACAAATCTTTTATATCTTTTGATACAGATTTGTCGTTTGCATTCGGAAACCTGTTGTGTTCCTCATAAAAAGTCTTCAACCTTTCGTACATTTCGTACCAGTCAGCACGGTTGCAGCGATATTTGACTTCAAGTTCCATTCCTATGCTTAAAAGTTTTTCCGCTTTTTCATTAGACAAAGTACCTTTTCTGTAAAGGCTTTTTTGATTAACATACCACCTGAACAGATATTGATCATCTTCGCTGACATCGGATTTTTTCGGAAATCTGTTATGCTTTTCCTTAAATACCTTTATATCCTCAAAAGCAGACTGCCATGTTTCATCATTTGAACCCCAATCAAACCCAATGGAATTCAGTTTGTCTATGCGTTCCTGCAACAGCTTGCCCTTACGATAAAATCCACGCTGCATAGAACACCAAGTTCCGAGCCTTATGCCGTCATAATTATCATAATATTGTGGGAATATTCCATATTTCTCTTTAAACTCACATAAACTTTCAAACACAACTTCCCAAGCTGACTCAAACGAATCATGTAATTCATTTAAAATATTTCTTATATCCCGGACGTAATCATATAGCTGAAATTGTATTTCGCTGTAAATGCTTTTTCCGTTTTCACGGCTGAATTCCATTATCTGTGCATAAGTTTCGGAGGTATCTCCCGATTCGTAATTATTCACAATATCAAAAATAATCGGATGCTTTATATCATTCGACCCCGATACCAATGCCCTGCCAAGCTGCTGATAAAAAACATTTGCAGACTGAGTGGCACGAAGCATTATCACACCCTCAACATCCTTAATATGTATGCCCTCATTTAGCATATCCACGCAAAACAGCAGTTTTATCGCACTTTCTGCGCTGTCCTCCGAAAAATTTTTAAATTCCCGCTGTGACTTTGGATTTTCAAAATAGACTGAGTATTTATGTATATTGGGATTTATATTTTTAAACCAATCGTCACATTCGACCATAATGGAGCGTAACTTTTCAACATTGGGGCAGAACACGATATACTTTCCATTCCTGTTAGGTGTATGCTTCGCCAATATCTCATCAACACCACAGTTAAGGTCTGTCAGCATTGTTTTTGCCTTTTGTATTTTGCCAAGCAAAACTTTTTTCAGCTTAGGATTACGGCTTTTTTCGGCATGAATACGCAGCTTTTCAATATCTCCGCTGAATGAATAAACAGTAGTAATGTAAATAGGCAGCGGCAATATTTTACAGCTTATAGCTTCACCCAATGACATATTTACAGCATAAACATTATTAAATAATTCCTCTGCCATATTTCTTGACGAATCAAGATAACGAATAGGCGTAGCGGAAGTCCCCAGAACTTTAGCATTCTTTTTTGTATTTAACAGATTATCAATACCCCGTCCCCACTCAACAGCACCGCATCTATGAAATTCGTCAAGAATTATGTAATCACAATCCAAAGCAGTGATTTCATCTTTGCTGTACTGTGCAAGTTTCATATAGGTGAGAAATTCAACATTATCAAGAGATATCTTATTATCTGCAGCGTGAGTTTCTATCTGTTTCGCAATATAGACAGACGGTGATAATATAAGAAATCTCTTATCTGCATTATCCGAAATCAGCTTCAATATAATAAAACTCTTCCCCGTACCTGTAGGCTGCACCACCGCAACACGCTTATTGCACGCAAAAAGCTGTGTCAGCCTTTCATAAGTTTCCTTGTTATGTTTATGAAGTCGTAACACAGCTTTTCACCCCCGTCATTTGTTTTTCTTTATTTTATCAGTGCAATACATCTACATATTTACCTTCTATTACATCTTTCAGATATTGTCCGTACTGATTCTTCATCATATCCTTACAATTTTCAAGAACTTCCTCCGCACTTATCCAGCCGTTCAGATAAGCTATCTCTTCCAAACAAGCCAGTTTTCTGTGCTGTTGCGTTTCCAGTGTCTTCACAAAATTCGTTGCATCAACAAGACTTTCATGTGTTCCGGTATCAAGTTAAGTCCATACATATGCCCTAATAAGAAAGTGGATAAACACCCTTTCACTTCACTCATATTTCAGTGTTCCATACATTGAATTTTAGATTATTTACCTTAAACGGTGTCAAATTAGGAATGTTCGAATTTCTGCCTCGCAACAGGAATGAAAAATTGTAAGCGACATTTACGGTTTGAGTTTCTCCTGTATTTGATGCTCTTATATCAAAATAAACTCTCTTTAATACAAATTTTATACTGTCAAAAAAGTTATCTTTATCATTCCATAAAATTATAGGATAATTCTTCTTTATTTTTTCTTTTACCCCTTCTTCCGTTAACTTATCTTCCCCGACAAAATTGTTAAATTCCTCAAGAAATTCCGAAACCGACATTTCCTTGCCCGTAACATCCATAGGCAGCTGATGTATTTCATAACCTTCATCATTAACATTGTATTCAGCATTTAAATTGACTCCCATGAAATTCATATCAAATCCTATCGCAGAACTTTTATTAACAGATTTTTTAATGATATTTTCGGAATTTAAAACAATATTTTCATCAATTATACTTTCGGGTTCTATTGAAATTCCGCTTTCCGTTATACCGATTTTTTTCAACATCTCTTGCTGCATATCGTTTAATTTATTATGTTTCAATAAATCAACTTGGGCATATCCCCATTTATATAATGCAAAACCGTTTATATGTTCTTTATAGCGTGGTATTCGCTTGTATTCTTTTAGGAACGCAAGATATGTATTATAATACATAAACCAATTATTAAGTCTTTTCTGCTCTCCCGCAGAGATCATAGGTATTTTTGCATTCCAAAACTTTTGTATTCTGTCTTTGGAAAGTGTTCCTTTTCTGTAACTTCTGAGTTGTGCGGAATACCAATTACCGAGAAAAGAATCTTTATAAACCGCATTTGACATCGGAACTGTGCCATTCTCTTTGATATAATCGCAAAGCAGTGAAAAAAATTTATCCCATTTTTTTCTCAAAAGCATTCATATCCGTTTCGGGTGCTTCGAAGTCTAAGCCTATCGAACGTAACTGTTCCAATCGATCTGGTTTTAACAAACCGTTTTTATAGGCTTTTCTCTGATCATTTACCCAAAAATACAATTTTCCTATTTCAGGCTCTTTAATATCCGAACATATCGGTAATCTTCCATAGACTTCGAAAAAAGCTGAAAGTCTAATGAAATTTGCATGCCATTTTTGTTCATAGCCATTAGCTATATCTTCATTTTTCCAAGCAAAATTTATCTCATTAAGTTTATCTATACGATATTGAGAAAGTTTATTCGCCCTATATAAATGCCGCTGACTTATCATCCAGTTATAAAGGTTTTTGAATGCTATATCTGTACTGTCATCTTTTTGAGGATATTTCTTGTTTTTTTCGATATACAGCTTAAGATTTTCATAATGTTCCAACCATATTGCATCATATTTAGAAATAGATCTACATTCAACATCATTAATAAATGTTTTAAATACTTCTTTTTGTTCATCAGAAAGTTTGTTGTCCTCGTAAGCATCTTTTTGTTTGTAATACCATCTTCCCAAGCTAAAATTTTCATAAACAGTTTTTCGCTCAGGTTCACGATTGTATTCAAGAAAATATTTTTTAAGCAATTCAAAATTATCAAACCATATATCTTTATATTTTGTTGCAGTTATGCCTACTTTTCTCAACAACTCCTCTTGTTCTTTACTTAATCTATCTCTTTTTATCAATAATTTTTGTGCGTATTGCCAGTTACTTAAATTTAGATTTTCAATAACAACATCAGACGTCGGTTCTTTTTGATATATGTCATAGTAACTGCGATATATATTGTATTGAGCTTCCCATATTTTAGGATCTACTGTCATTACCGCAGAAAAAGGTATACTTAAACTTTCGAGCATTTTTTCTTTTTCGGAGGTCAATAAATTGTTTTTATAACGCATTTTTTGAGTTAAAAACCATTTTCCTATATCTACTGATTTATAGGTTTCTTTTGCGGTAGGAAGTGCGTTTTTTTCGTCAACATATTCTTTGAGTATATCAAAATATTTATTCCATCCGGTATGTTTTTCCTCCAGTAAGTGATAAATAGTGGAAAACTTTTCTTCTTTGTCTTTCGGAAGTTTACCGATTTCAATTTTTTCTATTTGACTAAAAAACCATTCTCCCAATTTGAAATTATAATAAATGGTGTCATATTCGGGAAAAGTATTTTTTTCTTTTATGTATTGATTTAACAGATAAAATTTGTCATTCCAATTAGATGGAATTTTATTATTTAATTTTGCGGGTTTCCAATCGAAGTTTATTGAATTTAACTTTTCTATTCTGTCATCGGATAAAGTGTGAATTTCGTATGCATATCGTTGATTTTTTATCCAATTATAAAGCGATGTAAGTTCAGAGTTGCCTTTGATGTCATCAAAAAGTGGATATCGACCATTTTTTTCAAATAACTTTTTAGCTTATTAAATTTTTCATTCCACTTGATTTCATATTTTTCAATCAAATCTATCACCACTTTGTAAATACTATTTTTAAACCTATTAATTTGTATTAGAAAGGGATTTTACACAGTTGAAACTAAAACAAATCGTACAATATTTATACAGCCACAACATAGTTTTTTATTGCTTTTGTTAATTATAAGGAACTGTAAATGAATAAATTTTAAAACTTCATGTGCTATCCGAACTCGCAAGCTTTTTGAAAAAAGCTTACCTAAAAACTTTAATTGCGTCTTGCGGCACGTTTGCGAAAAATTTTTTTATTGGTAGTTTAGACAAACATACGTTTGCTAAAAATTTTAATTATCAATTTAATTATTTACAGTTCCTTACAGTTCCTTAGTGTCACTACACCAGTATACAGCATAGCGACACTGATTTAAATGTTTTTAAAGAATTATAATTTATTCCAGAAGTTCTCCGGTATATAAATATTTCAACATCTGTTCCTTATCTAAATTACCGATCCCAAGGTATTCAAGATTATATTTCGTTTCTTCAAAGAAACTTTTCTCATGCATTGCTCCTCCTAATATGATCATCGAATCGATAATTGGAGTTGGAACACCATACTTAACGCCTAAATCATGATAAATTTTACAACCGACAGGAATATCCTCTGTAAAGTATCTGTGATCAATTGTATTTGACCCGGTATTTCCTTCGTTGCAAGGTTTGTCAAGTGGGAATACAACATTATCTTTACCATTTTCATCCAATCCCATATATTCTTGAGTCAGAATTGTTCTACATGAAAAAAACATTTCATATTCATACATCGGAAGTTCTATTCCAATTGTATCAGCTATTGCTTTTTCTTCCATATAGAACTGCTATTGTACACGAGCAATTGATGGACAAAGACCATGTGAATACATAGAATACGACTCTGGTTCATTTCCATATACTAAAGACCAATTCCCCATACTCGAAACACCTAAAGATCTATAGAACAACGAATCGTGCGTTCTTGCACATCATCGGGTAA
>JAFUUG010000273.1 GCA_017483905.1 Bacillota bacterium | reverse complement strand
CGATATTTCCTTATTGTGTTTTATTATTAAATGGGAGGTTTTACAATGGCAAGATTTACATTACCGAGAGATCTATATCATGGCAAGGGTTCTTTGGAGAATCTGAAAAATTTAAAGGGTAAAAAGGCAGTCATAGTAGTTGGCGGCGGTGCTATGAAACGCAACGGATTCTTACAGAAAGCCGAAAACTATCTGAAAGAAGCAGGTATGGAAGTAATGATTATAGAAGGGGTTGAACCCGATCCTTCCGTAACGACGGTCATGAACGGTGCGGAAAAGATGAAAGAATTTGAACCTGACTGGATAGTTGCTATGGGCGGCGGTTCTCCTATAGATGCGGCTAAGGCTATGTGGATAAAATATGAATATCCGGAATGTACATTTGAGGATATGTGCAAGGTATTCGGTATTCCCGAATTGCGTAAAAAGGCTCATTTCTGTGCTATACCTTCTACATCGGGTACAGCTACCGAGGTTACGGCATTTTCGATTATTACGGACTATGATAAGGGTATAAAATATCCTATAGCTGACTTTGAGATAACTCCCGATGTTGCTATAGTTGATGCGGAACTTGCGGAAACTATGCCGCAGAAACTTACGGCTCATACCGGTATGGATGCTATAACTCATGCGATAGAGGCTTATGTTTCAACAGCTAACTGTGATTACACCGACCCTCTTGCTATACACGCAATAGAGATGATACAGAATGATCTTGTTGATTCATATAACGGTGATATGGCTGCAAGAGAAAGAATGCACAATGCACAATGTCTTGCGGGTATGGCTTTCTCAAATGCATTGCTTGGTATCGTTCACTCTATGGCTCATAAGACGGGTGCTATATTTGCAGACTATGGCGCACATATAATTCACGGCGCTGCAAATGCTATGTATCTTCCTAAAGTTATTGCTTTCAATGCAAAAGATGAAACGGCTAAGAAACGCTATGGCGTAATTGCAGATTATATGAAACTCGGCGGAAGCAGCGATGATGAAAAGGTCAAACTTCTCATTGATTATTTAAGAGGAATGAATGATAAACTTAATATTCCTCATTGTATAAAGAATTACGGTGCTGACAGCTTGCCTGCGGAACAGGGATTTGTTCCGGAGAATGTTTTCCTTGAAAGACTTTCTTCTATTGCAACTAATGCTATTGCCGATGCCTGTACGGGTTCAAATCCAAGACAGCCATCACAGGAAGAAATGGAAAAATTGCTTAAATGCTGCTATTATGATACGGAAGTTGATTTCTGATAGGTATACATATTGCGGAAAACAGACATTTATGATTTGTATATGATTTGCTTTTGATTTGTATAAAAATGTGGAGAATGTGATTTTATTGATTTTGTATTCTCCACATTTTTTATTTCTTTTTCTTGTAATTTTAACTGTTTACGCAATTCTATGAGTTCTCCGTTTAATGTAAGTGCTTCCTTTGGTTCTTGATAACCTTTTCCTGCTGCAAGTCTTCCCTCTCTTGCTACTCTCATCCATCCGTATAAAGTATTTTTAGGAATATCTATACTCGAAATCGGAAAATATTTCCGATTTCGAGTGTGCCGGCTGCGTGCCGCAAAGCGGCTATTTACTTTATCGCAGCCGTGTACATAAAGTTATACTGAGTGAGCAAATTTATTTTGCT
>JAFUUG010000272.1 GCA_017483905.1 Bacillota bacterium | reverse complement strand
TTTCATCAATGCTTTTATGCTGCATAGATATGATTTTGAAGTGGTAAACGGCGATATACCAAAGTCGGCTGATAAAAATATTTCTTATGGCAGCAACAATTACAAGTTTTTCAGAGGAGAAAGTGAAAACGATCTAAAGCTGATGTATAAAAAAGACAATGACCACATTGTAACAATCCAGTTAAGCAAGGAAGATATAAAGACCGTAAACGATATTTCAAACGGAGATAACAGATACTTTTTCAATCTCCTGCTTAACTACGGCAACAAGGAAACAGCCGAAAAGGGAAATCTTTTTTATACAATAGCCGAAAACGATTATAACAACAATTTGCCGCTGTTTGAGAGTTTCACCGATGAAATAAAAGATATTCTTGTCAAGTTTTCGGAAACAGGTAAAATTGTACTGCCCGAAAAAAATACTACCAATGCTGAGTCAAAATCAGAGGAAATCTCAAAAATAATAAATCTGTATCGTTATGGTGACTTTTATGAAGCCTTTGGAAACGAAGCAGAATCCGCAGGAAAGATTTTGGATCTGCATATTGCAAAACGAAATAATGAATCTATGGTCGGTTTTCCGCAGCACGCTTTGAATATGTATGTTGTTCCTCTTGAAAAAGCGGGATATACGGTAAATGTATATGAACATAGAAGAGATGCGGATGAGCGAACCGTAAAGGCAACGTCAAAAGAAGAAAATAACAGTAATAAAAAAATATCTCCCGATGACATAAAATTGGGAGATATTTTTTTATATAAAGGTCAAGAAGTTACTGTTACTTCAATGCTTGGCATTTATCCCGATGATATAGGTATTTCAAAAAAAGAAAAACTCTCAAACGGTATGGAATACGAAATTACAGAAAATGTGGATAAGTATCGCCTTGCAAGTGAAGGAAAATATTTAGGCAATATTGATGACCCGAAAATCGAGGAAACAAAGGAAGAAAAGTCGGAGAATAAAAGCGAGGAAACATCAGAAAAGAAAATGCCGACAGCCGAAGAATTAAAAGTCGGTGATGTTGTCAAGCTGCCGCCCGTTCTTCTTACAGACAGAAGCGGAAAACCTAAAGAATTTCCGTCAGAGTATGGTGTAGTTACGGAAAATGACGGTAAAATGGTTAGCTTTAGAACATTTTCAGACGAAACATTAACAGAGCCAAACGGTATAACTTCTAATTCTGTTAGCAGCTTAAACGAGGACGGCTTTGAGTATATCAAGCAAGTTTCCGAAATACCCTCATTATTTGCCGATAGAGAGGAAACAAGTACAGAAGTACAAGAACAGAACGCAGTTATTGAGGAAAAAGGAAGTCAACAAGACGAGGATTTACTCACTAATCTTCAAAAAGAGTTTGACTATAATACTTCTATGTTTCTTATTGCTGCATACGATAGCAGTCAAATGAACGGTTGGAAAGCGGATACCGTAAAAGGAAACAGTATAAAAAGAGCCTTTTATGAGGTACTCGACAGCACTCCTCTTGTAGAAAAGGCTTTTGAGATTTTCAAAGATACTATCACCGATTCGCAAGTAAACTATATAAATACAGAGCAATCTTCGGAGATCACCGAAGATATTTTTGAAACGGAAAAAGCCAATACATTTTTCGTAAATGGCGGCGGAATTTTGACAATTCCTCTTAAAACAAATGATAAACTGTTTGAAAGACTTTCAGAAGCAGGCTTGAAAACGGATAAAAACAGCACATATCAAGTTTTATTTGAAACCGATAACGGAAGTTGGAATAAAATTATTATTCCTGACAGGTGGGGCAATAAAACAAATAATATTGATATAGACAGCGTAATGACGAGAAGCGAAATCGAAATCGCAAGAGAGATCGCAGAGAGCATTATGCCCGTCGGCAAAAAGGATAAAGCTGAAAATTTCCGTATCACCGATAATAAATTAGGCGAATGGACACCAAAGAATAAATACAAATATAATGTT
>JAFUUG010000271.1 GCA_017483905.1 Bacillota bacterium | reverse complement strand
GAAGCATAGGCTTCAAGGGCATGAGTGAGGGCATCGATACCCGAGGCACTTGTAAGACCCTTTGGCTGATTTGCCATATTATCGGCATCTATGATAGCCATATCAGGAAGAAGTTCATAATCCGCAAGAGGGTATTTTATTCCCGTTTCTCCGTCTGTTATAACGGCGAAAGGCGTAACCTCTGAACCTGTGCCGGAAGATGTAGGGATAGCAACGAAATATGCTTTTTCACCCATTTTAGGGACTGTATATATTCTCTTTCTGATGTCTGAAAAACGCATAGCCATATCAAGAAAATCTGCTTCGGGATGTTCATAAAGAACCCACATAATCTTGCCTGCATCCATTGCGGAACCGCCGCCGAGGGCAATTATAACATCGGGTTTGAATGATGCCATTGCTTTTGCACCCTCTCTTGCGGAGGAAATATCCGGATCGGGAGCAACATCCGAGAAACAGGTATATACTATGCCAAGTTCGTCAAGTTTATCTGTGATAGGCTTTGTATAGCCATTTTGATATAAAAATGTATCGGTAACGATGAATGCACGTTTTTTGCCCATAACTGTTCCAAGTTCATCAAGGGCAACAGGCATACAGCCTTTCTTGAAATAAACTTTTTCGGGAGTTCTCAACCAAAGCATATTTTCTCTCCTCTCGGCAACTGTTTTGATATTGAGTAAATGTTTTACGCCTACATTTTCGGAAACGGAATTTCCGCCCCATGAACCGCAGCCAAGGGTTAAAGACGGTGTGAGCATAAAATTGTAAAGGTCGCCTATACCGCCCTGTGAAGATGGTGTATTGACAAGGATACGGCAGGTTTTCATTGCAGATGCGTGTTTCGCCATTTTTTCTTTTTCGGCTGTGTTTATATATAATGATGAGGTATGACCGTAACCGCCGTCTGCAACAAGCTGTTCGGCTTTCTTTATTGCCTCGTCAAAATCTTCGGCTTTATACATTGCAAGAACGGGAGAAAGTTTTTCATGTGCAAATTCTTCGGAGATGTCAACGGATTCGACTTCACCGATAAGGATCTTTGTATTTTCGGGTACATCAACATTTGCAAGTTTAGCGATGGTATAAGCACTCTGACCGACGATCTTTGCATTGAGAGAACCGTTTATGATGATAGTTTTTCTTACTTTGTCAAGTTCTTCATCTTTAAGGAAATAACAGCCTCTTTTTTCAAATTCTTTCTTTACTTCGTCATAAACGGGAGCAAGAACGGTAACAGACTGCTCGGAAGCGCATATCATACCGTTATCGAAAGTTTTTGAATGGATTATCGAATTTACAGCAAGTCTTACATCGGCTGTATCGTCGATTATAACGGGTGTATTTCCGGCACCTACTCCGAGAGCAGGTTTGCCTGAAGAATATGCTGCTTTTACCATTCCGGGACCGCCTGTTGCAAGGATGGTATCGGAATTTTTCATAACTTCGTTTGTAAGTTCAAGCGACGGAACATCTATCCAGCCGATTATTCCCTCCGGTGCACCTGCTGCCACTGCCGCATCAAGAACGATCTTTGCGGCTGCAATAGTTGAATTTTTTGCACGAGGGTGTGGGCTTATGATTATAGCATTCCTTGTTTTAAGGGCAAGGAGTGCTTTGAATATTGCGGTAGAAGTCGGATTCGTAGTAGGGATAACGGCTGCTATAAGACCGATAGGCTCGGCTATCTTCTTTATTCCGTATGCAGTGTTTTCTTCTATAACTCCGCAGGTTTTTGTTTTTCTGTATGCATTGTAAATATATTCGGAGGCATAGTGATTTTTAATTACTTTATCCTCAACGATACCCATGCCTGTTTCTTCAACAGCCATTTTTGCAAGAGGTATTCTTTGTGTGTTTGCTGCCATAGCAGCGGCTAAGAATATTTTATCGACCTGTTCCTGTGTAAATGTCGCAAATACTTTCTGAGCTTCACGCATTTCTTTCATTTTGGCTGAAAGTGCTTCAACATTATCAATAAGTATAGTTTCCGGCATTTATCATCAATCCTTTCGTTTGTCCTTTAATTGTTGTTTGATATTTATTTCACAAAAAATTATACTACAACTTGAAAAATATTACAAGCCTTTTTTTGAAAAAATTTAACTAAGAGCAGAAAACATTTTCTAATCTCAGGCATAATAAGTCAGATATCCTTTTGTAATTGTTTATTTTTTATCAATACTTTTTTATATGCTTTGATGATCTCTTCGGATAGATCTTTTTTTGATTTGTTATCTGCTATAATAACATCAAATTTGTTTTTCATATTTGTTTTTCATTTTACCTCCATAATCTGCATAATAATTATAGCAAACAATAATATAAGTAAACGACATTTTTTAATATCGTTTACTATATTATATCATTATCGGAGTGATATTATGCTGTATGCGGCGGCTTATCTTCGTATGTCAACGGATAAACAGGAGTATTCGGTGGAAAGTCAGCAAAGGCTGATAAATGATTATGCGAGGAAAAACCGGATAACGATAGTCAGAAATTATGTTGATGAGGGGATATCGGGAAGAAATGCCGAGAAAAGACCTGCTTTTCTTGAAATGATATCGGACAGTTCAAAAAATATGTTTGAGGCAGTACTGATATATGACAGTTCACGATTTGCAAGAAATCTTGAACAATCGCTGGTATACAAATCGATACTGAAAAGAAACGGTGTAAAGCTGATATCAATAACAGAACCCGTACTTGATGATGATACTTCACTTATAACAGATGCACTTCTCGGTGCTATGAATGAATTATATTCTGTGAAACTTTCAAAAAATGTAAAGCGGGGAATGGAGGAAAAAGCACTGAGAGGAGAATATCTGTCCTGTGCACCTTTTGGGTATGACAGAAAAATACATAATATGCCGCTTGTGATAAATGAAGAAGAGAGCGAGATAGTTAAAAAGATATTCGATGATATTATAAGAGGAGTGTCGGCTTATGCTATTGCAAAAGAACTGAATCTGATGAGTGTAAAGACAAAGAGGGGAAATGCGGTCGATAAAAGAATGATAGCCAATATTATAATGAATCCTGTATATAAAGGCTATCTGCGATGGAAAAGCGACAACGGGGAAATAATAAAAAAAGCAGATCATAAGGCTATCATAACGGAAGAAAAATTTGAACTTGCAAATAAGATACTTATGGAAAATAAAAGAGAAAAGGAAGAAAAACCTGTTGAAATACATAAGCATTATCTTATCGGTCTTATAAGATGTAAATATTGCGGCACGGTATTCGTATATGCGAAAGGATACAAGGGAAGAGGGGCAAGATTTCGCTGCGGCGGCTACGGAAACGGGAAATGCAGGGAGGGAACTTCCATAGGTGTTGAATATGCACAGGAGATAATACTATCTGCATTAAAACCGCTTTTTGATGAAACGAAAAGCGAAACGGTCACTATATCCGAGGAAAAAGAAGATATAAATATTATGGAGAAAAAAACGGCAAATTTAAAAAAGACTCTTAAAAGAGCTAAAGATGCTTATTTATCGGGAGTTGACAGTCTTGAAGAATATAATGAGATCAAAAAAACGGTACTCGGTGAGATCGAGGAGATAGAAAAAAAGAAAAGTTCAGCCGTAAAACAACCGGAAGTAATAACGATAACACCGGGGGCGGCATTTGATTTTCTTATGGGAAACGGAGCGGTTGAGGATAAGAATATGATAATTCGCTCTGTAGTGGAAAAAATTATATTCGACGGGAGAAATCATAGTATTCTGATATATTTAAGATAAATTAATATTTTTGTTTTTGGCTTAAATATGGGAGATTTATATTTCAAATATATTTCAAAGATTATTATTTACTTTAATCTATTGACAAAACGGGTTTAAAACGGTATTATATTACATATACAAACTCAGCACAGTATGGTGTACTGTGCCATATTTTATTTTATAGTAAAGGATATTATACTCGTAAACGGAAAATTTTTCCGTTTATGAGTGCGTCGACTGCGTGCCACGAAGTGGCTAACTCCCCTGTACCCAGTCGTGCGCATAATTTATACCGAGTGTGCAAATTTTTGTGCACGCCGGTATAAAAAATGTTGTTTACTATGACCCTTTGGGGAATGTAC
This sequence comes from Bacillota bacterium, assembly GCA_017483905.1. Lineage (GTDB taxonomy): Bacteria > Bacillota > Clostridia > Lachnospirales > CAG-274 > RGIG4831. Next base: position 165 of record JAFUUG010000271.1, on the reverse strand, counting down.
ACGACTGTGTATAAGGTAGTCTGCCACAGTCGGTGCGAGTAAGCGATCAAAGTACAAGTACTATTGTCGTTTTTTATAACACGTAGAGTATAATAGTTTTATATAAAAGGAGAAATACAATGATATTTATAATTGGAGGAAGAGGCAGCGGCAAACTTGAATTTG
>JAFUUG010000270.1 GCA_017483905.1 Bacillota bacterium | reverse complement strand
TAGGATATATTGCAAGATCGGATCTGTCAAACGAATCACTTGCTTTTAAACTTACAAGAGGTATTGAAAACACGAATACGGATATAATTCCGTTTAATGTGAATCATAACAGGTGGTTCGGAGCATTTTCTCTGCCGTCATCATCTAAGTTTTATACAGATGATCCGAACAAGCCGGTCGATGTTTTTGATAAGACCGTACTTGTGAGCTTTTATATAACGACTGATGAAAGCTCGGCAGGTTGGGCATTATATGACACGAGTGGAATAAGCGGCAGTGAAGAGGGTACAGGTTCAAGCTCAAGCAGTTCGGAATCAGATGATGATTCGGATGATGACGATGAGGAGAAGAAAAGAATAAAAGTCGTTGAATTTGATCTTGATGAAATTTCGGCAGGAGATATGTCGGTAGTAGGAACACACTAAACAGAAAATAATAAAGACTTTAAAGCCTTGAGTTTTTTTGCAAACTCAGGGCTTTTTTACGAGTAGGTGAAGTATGAGAAAAAATATTATTCTTTTTTGCTTGATACTTATGATTTTCAATAAAGGAGATACCATAAATTGCACTGAAGTCAAATTTAATAAAGGATATGGTACTCTTTTTGAAAATGGTTTACTGCTTACAGCATATCATCTGACAAATGAGTATGATAAAGTATTGTATTCTGATGCCGAAAATGATACTGCTGTCGTGGATTTGTCAAAAAGCAATAAAAACTCAAGAAAAAATATGCAAAATTTTTACGATTTGGAGGTTTTCAAAAATGCCAAAAGCGATGTCTTATATATTGAATGGCTGATCGATAAGGGTGATTCAGGCAGACCATATATAAAAGACGGTAAACTTTTAGGCGTTTTTGTGGGGAGAAAGGGTGATAAAGCAATCGTAACGACTGTTTCGGACGAAGTTTACGCCATCATTTCGGAAGGTGGTGGATCAAGTGTCTCTTAGAAGCGTGACTATAGGGATAGGAGCATTGTCACTTATGAGCTTTTCTCTTGCAGGTATTGATTTTGAAAAGAAGGTTTATACGCAGGGCGAATATTACTATGGCGATAACAGTACGATCCTTAACTACAGATCCATGTATGAATCTGCATATAAGGAAACGCCGAGTGGATTTGATTACTGCGTATCTCCGCCTGAGTTTAATAAAATACCATTGCCGAAAGAGGACAGCGAAAGACTGAAGATAGGTATGTTTGAGAGAAATAGCTTTTTTACCGTTTCATCGGGTATTGGTGAGGATGATTACAGTGCGGTAAAGGACAAGTCTTCATATACTTTTGCTTTTGAAAACGATGAAGCGGTACTGTCACCGACGGATCTGAAAGTAACAACGGTATCCCCGAATGTGAAAAGTGGTTCATTTCCGTCATTTGAAGCATTTTTTACGGGAAACGGAGTTACGGTAGTTCTCGAAGGTAAAAAATCCTTATATCTTGGAGATGATTCTACTATGAATGAGTACGATATAAGGATAAAGCTTACAAATCTGTCTAAAATATGGCAGTCAATAGGTCACAATGTTTCTTATAAAGAAAGAGCAACCGGAAGAGAGTTGTTCTACACAGATTTTATCTCTGCAAACGAATATATGTTTTCACCTGCGGTACAAGTTGCCGTAACGGGAAAAACAGGCAGTATTGCGGAGATAGATAACAAGAATTCTTATGTGACGGTCACATTGGAAAAAAGACTCACAGATTCTTCTCCGTGGACATCTATGACATTCGGAGAATTTTACGGTCTTAAATGAAAGAGGCTGAAATATGGCAAAACTCAGTATTTCTCATGAGGATTATAAATCTATCGGAAAAAATGCCATCCAATATCAGACTAAGCTTGAAAATCAAAGCAGGGCGACAGGAAAGCTTATAGAAGAAATAGAAGCGGTATGGAATGGTAAAAATGCCAAGAAAACGATAGAAGCGCTTAAAAGAAGCGAAGAGGATTTCAAAAATATGGCGGATATGATACAGCCATACATTACCGAATATAAAAAGCTTACGGCACAGTTTGCTCAGGTTTACGGCGATATCGATTAAGGGGGGATATAAATGTCTGATACGATTAAAATGACGAGAGAGGATGTAGAGCATTTTCTTTCGGAAATGAACCAAATACTTGATGTTGCCGAGTCTGATCTTGCGGCATTCGAGAAGATAACAAGCAGAGTGCTTACCGATCGGAATTGTTCTGCATCAAATAAGCTTAAAAAGCTTAAAGAGGTAAATGACGAAGGGCAGAGCAAGAGGAAAAGCAAAATTGCCGAAGGTATCGAAAATCTTAAAGAGGCAAAGAAACTTCTTCAGGAATATGTCGAAGCAATAGAATTGACATAAGTGAACTTCTAAAAATTATGAATATAATTTTTAGAAGTTCATGACAAGCCCTAAAAATCGGCATAAAATTTTTATACTCGAAAAATTTCGGGGATTTTTAGAGGCGACCATAATAACTTAGCAGATCTCAGAACTGCATTTACGGTATTATCCTGTACCTCCATTATGTTCCTATGGTACGGGATAATATCAAAAAATATTTTGAAAGGATTGGTTTGATGGGAGAGAATAAAATCGAAGTCATAAATGACGAAAAAGAAAAAACACCTATCAGAGTACCGAGGAAAGATTCTCCTAAATGGCGAGAGCCTATTGAAATACTCATAAAAACAAGAGATGAACTTTTCAAATTTGCCTATGATTATGTTTCATATCCCGATGACGATATAAGAAGCTTTATGCCTGTAAATTCATTTACGGCACCGGAAGCACTGTTTGATGAAGACGAGTATATGACACAGGAAGCACAGGCTGTCATACGGAGATTGGAAGAAAAGCAGATCTATTCATTTGAAAAATTTATAAAGCTTATATCGGCAGTAAAAGAAAAAGAAATGCTGGCGGCAATAGATGTTGTCGAAGCGTTCTATGCATGGGGAATTACCGGACTTCGTTCCGTTATATGTGAAAAAGATCGTATTGAGATACAAAGACCGGTAACGCTTGCCGCAGATGACAACTCGAAAAGCTGTTTTGAAAAGACAGACTATACATTTATGGACCGCAACGGTGATATTTACAAGGAAATGCCTGAAAACTGGAGATTTTCAAATTCAAGCGAAGAACTTAAAATGAAATCATCTAACCTTAAAGACGGCAGAACTTGGGCGGTTCTTAAAATAATTACAAATGTTTCCGAAACTGCGATAGAGTATCGCTTAGAAAAACTTAAGATCTTGCTTTCACCAACAAAATATCTTGCAACAGTGGGTGGTTTTCAAAGTTTGCATAATACGATAAAGGTATTATCGCCGAACTATACATTTTTGCCTTATGATTACTGGGCGATAGACAACAGTGAAACCGTAGAAAAACTGCTTCAATATGTTCAGATAAAGTCGCTTGTAGACTATATAAACGACATAGTTACGGTAAAGTGCAATGCAAGCAGCTATTATATGTATCGTGCACTTAGTTTGTCGCCGAAAGCGGCGGTTGAAATGATACTTTACCGGCAGCGTAATATAATGCTTAACAAAAACCTTACCGAAACAAAAGAAACACAAAAGTATGTTGAGGAAAACGGTGAGGAAGCTGTAGAAAATATCGAGATATTAAAATTCGGGATAACAAATATCGAGTCGGTCTTTGAAATTCCCGATGATTCCCGAGAAACCAACAGCGCACTTGTACGGCTTAGGGATAAGGTAATGGACGGAGAGATAAATCTTGATGGCATCGTGGATGGAAGCCGAATAGATGCAACAGAGAGGGATAACGGGATCGAGGATTTTATAAGAGCGGCTGTAACGAAGCTCGGATATACCTTTGAAGAGCTTATAAGAGAAGCCGATAAAATAAATCCGACACCGGAGATACCGTATGAATTTGTCCTTGAAAAGAGAGGTATAAGAATATCCATAGAGCTTTCTCTGAGAAATGCAAAGCTTTTGGGATACAGAAGCGATCTGATGGATACGCAGTTTTTGTTTGCACAAAAAGCAATGCACTGGTGTATAGTAACCGATGTGTACGCAGAGCCGGGCGAAAAATTTGCAAGGCATGTTGCTGTAAGAATGAAAACATGGCCGCACTATCTTTACAAAACAGACAGGGCGGTAAGGTATACAGAAGATCTGATAAAGAAAAAGCTTAAAAATCTTTATGAAGATGAAGAGCCGTTTGATTACGATACATCGCAGGTTGTTTTTAAAATATTTATGGGTGCATTCAAAGAGGAAAACGGTAAAGTCAAGCTCAAAATATCGGCAGGAAAAGATAAAAAGGAAACCGAACTTAGCTTTTCGGTCTCTTTTGCAAAAGATGTAACAACACTTTTTGAGGACAGATTTGACGGAACTCTTGAACTTACCGACTATATGGCTGTTGACGGGATACCATCGTTTTTTATGCTGAATGCCATTGTGACACCATATTTTGTTTGCCCGCTTTTCGGTCAGGAATTTGAGGTATCATCTCTCTTTCTTGCTTGGAAATACGGACTTGAAAATAAGGATACCGAAGGGTACGAAAAATGTATTTCTAACGGCTGGCTTTCAAAAATAAAGAGAAACAGTTTGTCATGCAGTATAGATCCGATGAAAAGAGAACTTGTGAGATTATGCGACGGAAACGCAAGCGACTGGGATATCAGACAGTATTGCTACAATATGGTAATGACCGATGATGAAGATAAATTTATTTATCCGGAACCATTCAAGCATCCTTGGGATATAAAATATCCGAATTTCTCGAAT
>JAFUUG010000269.1 GCA_017483905.1 Bacillota bacterium | reverse complement strand
GGACCACACCATGATGCCCAGAAATCAATAAGAACAGTTTTATCCGAACTCATTACTTCTTCTTCAAAATTTTTGCTGTTTACTTCTACCACACTCATTTTATAATCTCCTTTCCTTTGCAATCATATTACTTCTTTGCAAGAAGTTCATTTGATTTTTCGTATTCCTTTATCATTTCATCTGTTATATCCACTTTTACAGCTGCTTTATTTTCCGTATGATCAAGAGCGGCTTCAAGTGCTTTGTTATCGGCTTTTACGATACATTTGGCTATTGGAAGAGAAGAATTTTCTATTTCTCCTGCCATAAGAGAAGCTACATAAAGACCACCGAATTTATTATAGTGTGTATTATCTGCATTTTCCGCATCTTTTCTGAATTGAAGCTCAAGAGATCTTTCCTTGCCGAAATTCTCATACATATTCTTTGTAACTTCAAACAGATCTATACAAAGAACATTTTCTTCTTCCGCAAGCTGTTTCATTGCAGTAACATAAGCGTTATTGCGGCTCTTTGAATCATCATGGTGCGGAGCTATCTTTCCGTAATCGTCGAATTTCATTCTTGATACAGGAGTTACAAGTACAGGAGTTGCTCCTGCGTTTTTTGCAACATCAATGTACTGTTTAAGATACCACTTATATGTTCCGGATGTATAAGGATAAAATTCGTCGCCGTATCTTTCAAGAAGTTTTTCGGTAAGTCCCGAATCGACAGTTGTTGATTCTTCGCCTGCAATTATCGGATAGATCCCGTTTGCATCGGCATCTCCCAAAGGTACATATCTGTCAATTATATTGCTTTCTCCGTCAGAACAGTCATTATGTGCAAACTGTATGAACAAATAATCGCCTGCTCCGATGTCATTTTTGATCTTTTCAAGGCTGCCCTCGTTTATGAAATTTCTTGTACTTCTTCCGCCGTTTGATCTGTTATCAACAATAACATCATCATCGAAAAAATTATTTATAAATTCTCCCCAGCCGCCTTCGTCTCTCTCCTCGCCGTAACTTTTAACGGTGGAATCACCTGCTATAAAAACTTTTGTCTTGGTGTTTTCATTTTCCGTTTTTCCGATTTTTGTATTGTCTGATTTTTTTTCTGAGGAACGGTTTACGGTGTTTTCAAGTCTGGCAATTATCGCCGAGCCGATCCTTCCGCTTGATGTCTTAGGCTTTACAACGACTTTTATGGTCTTTCCAACATCTTCATTTTTCAATAAATACTTGTCTGCATTTTCTTCGCCGACAGTTTTTTTCTGCACTACAACACTTCTGTTATCATCAACGCTCAGCCAGCTTATTTCCGATAAGTCTTTTTCATTTTCATACAAATTCAGCGTATATCCGACGCTTAGTGTCTGTCCGTCAAATACGATATTTGTATCACCGTCGTCACTGTCTACTCCGATAGTTACATAAGAAGTAAATTTTACCCTGCCGGCTGCGTAAACTGACGATGTACTTATGGTTAAAGCACACATCATCATTACGACAGACATAATAAAACCAATAATTCTTTTGTTCATAATACACCACCCTTTGAAATTTTTTCTTTAAACATTTTTCTGTTTATGGTATAATATAACCATAGTATTATTATATATGATTATTTACATTAAATCAATACTTGGTGAGATTTTCTTTTAAAGAACTGTAATATGAAAGGAGTTTATTATAATGCTATCGGGAAAAACCGTTATACTCGGTGTTACAGGCTCTATTGCAGCTTATAAAGCGTCAGCACTTGCAAGCCTTCTTGTAAAACAGAACTGCGATGTCCATGTTATTATGACAAAGAATGCTTTGCAATTTATTACACCGCTGACATTTGAAACGCTTACGGGAAATAAATGTATATTTGATACATTTGACAGAAATTTTTCATTTGATGTAAAACATATATCACTTGCAAAAAGAGCAGACATAATCGTTGTAGCTCCGGCAACTGCAAATATTATCGGAAAGGTCGCATCGGGAATAGCAGATGATATGCTTACTACTACAATAATGGCGGCAAAATGCCCGAAGCTTATATCTCCTGCGATGAATACGGGAATGTATACAGATCCGATATTTACTGATAATCTCGAAAAACTTCAACGGTATTCATACAAAATAATAACTCCTGCAAGCGGCAGACTTGCCTGCGGAGATGTCGGTGTCGGAAAAATGCCCGAGCCTGAGATAATTCTTGAACATATAATATATGAGATCGCTTTTCAAAAAGACCTTGCCGGTAAAAAGATCCTTGTTACCGCAGGACCTACTTGTGAACCTATCGACCCTGTGCGATATATAACCAATCATTCAACAGGGAAAATGGGATATGCACTTGCAAAAGCGGCAGCGTACAGAGGCGGTGAGGTTACGCTTGTTACGGGAAAAACATCACTATCCGACCCTCTTTTTATAAATACTGTCCATGTAAATTCGGCAAAGGATATGTTTGATGCTGTAAAAGATAATTCTTCTTCGTGTGATTATGTATTTAAATCGGCTGCTGTTGCTGATTATACACCATCCTATTACAGTGAAAATAAAATAAAGAAAAGTGACAGCGATATGTCTTTAAGCCTTGTCCGTACAAATGATATCCTTAAATATCTCGGAGAAAATAAAAAAGACGATCAATTTATATGCGGATTTTCAATGGAGACCCGTGATCTTATTGAAAATTCAAAGAAAAAACTTGTTTCAAAAAATATAGATATGATAGTTGCCAATGACCTTAATACAGAGGGGGCGGGCTTCGGTACGGATACGAATGTTGTTACGCTGATAACAAGAGATTCTGCCACACAGATCCCTAAACTTTCAAAATCGGAACTTTCACACAAAATTCTTGATTTTGCACTTGAAGAAGTTAACAAAAAAGGCTGAAATATCAATTTATTTGCAAGTTATATGAGTTTTGATATAAACGCTTTTTGTCCACGCAAAAAAATCTTAAATCTTTACATATAACAGATTTTATGATATAATCAAATTAACAAAAAGTTTTATATTTAAAATTCAGCGGTCACTTTCCCGTCCGAAATCAGTTTACTGTAAATCGAATATTTTGACGGTTTTGTAAGTGTCCTTTTTATTCTATCGGTATTTCTTCCGAAAAGGAAGTGATTTTCAGTGAAAGCATATAAAACGGAAATATGTCTGAATGAGAAGCAAACAAAAGAAATCGAAAAAGCAATGAATGCCTGTAGATTTTTATATAATTTCTACCTTGAGAGCTGTAATAAAATTTTCAGTCAGTACAATAAGTACATATCGGCAGATGATTTCTATAATCTTATTCGTACAGAATATATCAATAATAATGAAAATTTTGCATGGCTTGATGATATAAAGGATTTTTCTCTCCTTTATAATATAAAAAAGGCAGAAAACGAACTTAAAAAATTTTATTCGGGCGAACGAGAGATGCTTTCATTCAAAAAAAAGGTCAATGGCTCAATAAAACTTTATCTCGATCCCATTGATGATAAAATACCTGTCATAATACAGCGACACCGTATAAAACTTTCATCACTCGACTGGATACGACTTAAAGAATACGGGTACATTCCCGAAAACAAAAAAATCATAAATGTTTTTATATCCAAGAAAATAGGCAAATATTTTATAACGGTCGTAACCGATGAAGAAGCACCCGAATCTCAACAAAGTGCAGATACACCTATTACGGATGAAAAGGTCGATCGTCTTCTCAAAAAATTAAAGCGTGAACAGCGCAGCCTTTCAAGAAAATACAAAGCATTATCACAACGCAGTGAGGTTGATAAACGTCCTACTCGCAAAAACATAAACAAACAGATCATAAGGATCCAAAAAATCAAAAATAAACTCGGTCTTATATAAGACGAGTGATTTTCTACCGATGCCGAACGGGAAGTTACGCCTATGGACTGTAGCAATACAGGAAGAAATAGGAATCGTCTGTTTTCAGCGGCAGATATAAAGGCTAAAAATTTTCTACCGATGCCGAACGGGAAGTTACGCCTATGGACTGTAGCAATACAGGAAGAAATAGGAATCATCTGTTTTCAGCGGCGAACATACAGGCTAAAGTATGCTACCGATGGCTGATCGGGAAGTTACGCCTATGGACTGTAGCAATACAGGAAGAAATAGGAAATTATCTCATTATGAGCAGCAGAAAAAATTATTTATATATGCAACAAAGCAGAAGGGGGGAATCGGTTCTTTGCATTTATCTGACAGTGTAAACTGTTTTGAGGCAAAGAAAAATCATTTTTTACTTTCGTTTTCTTAGTTTAGCAAAAGTATCTTCGATGTTTAAAGTTCGTTAAGAACCAAAT
>JAFUUG010000268.1 GCA_017483905.1 Bacillota bacterium | reverse complement strand
GAGGCGGCAAAGACGGCATCCGCAAATGCAATGGCGGCTCAGAAGCTGATGCTTGAGGACGGTGCTATCGACTATGACACTTACACCTCAAACATCGAGAACATAAACAAGGCGTATGAACAAAAGGCGGCTGAATCCGCAAACGCTGTCCTTAATGAGGGTATGAAGGCAATAAAAGAGGTGTTCGGTGACGAATTTAACGGTGTAGCCGAACAGCTCAATGCCGAAATATCAAATATCATGATAGAGCCTGATGACCTGCAGGCGAGTATGGAAAACATACAGCGTGCAGTCGAATCATCGATATCGAATGCGGGAATAAGCTCCGGTGTGAAAAAGAGCATAGGCGGGTATCTTGAAAAACTTATGCCGACTGCAGACGAGCTTAAAAAGCTGGCGATAAGCGACCAATCTCTGTGGAAGGTGTATGGAGAAACGCTTACATCAGTCGAGGCGCTCAAAACATTGTCGGGTTCGGGCAATCAAATGGGAAATGCTGTAATAAGTGCAGTAAATTCAAGAAACAATCTTTTTAATGCAGAAAAAGCCGGAAAAGACCTAAAGATGGCAATAGTAAAGCCATTTAATGAGAAAATATCAATAACCGTTCCCGTTGAAGTGAAATATATGGAAAAGACCGTGTCAACGGTTCACGGAAAGGTTCCCCTCAGATATGGTGTTCAGGATGAGGTTTTGGGCGGTTCAGCCGTCAATGTGTATGACCTTTCACCGTATACGGGCGATAAGGTAAAGAAATCGAATGCAACGGGAACTACATATTTCGGCGGCGGTTTGACATATATCAATGAACACGGAAGTGAGATAATAGATCTCCCGCAAGGATCGAGAATATATCCGTCGGATAAGTCGGAGAAGATGATGCGTCAGCCGAACATAAATGTAAATGTTACGGTTGCGGGAAATATATATGGCAGCGAACAAGCCGCCGACGAGATAGGCAGCGTTGTCTGCTCAAGAATAATGGAATGTATAAATGCGATTTAGGAGGTAGGATAAAATGCGAGATTACAGAAAATGCGGTCTTGGCTGTTTCAAAGATAAGCCGGATACAAGAGATTATGTATACGCACCTGCAAAGGCGGCAAATATGCGTTATCCAATAGAATACAAACTTGAAAGCACTATCGTCAAAGACCAAGGCGAGGTAAATTCGTGCGTGGCTCATTCGATATCCACGATAAAAGAGATACAAGAATACTACGAAACAAAGAAAAGGATGGTTTTTAGTGTTGGTTGGATTTATGGTTTTCGTATTGAAAATCAATATCGAGGTGAAGGGATGTATCCGAGAGAAGCACTTAACAATCTCATAAAATACGGAGATGTTCTTCAGTCAGACTTCCCGGAAAACCTCGAATACAATGATATACAAAATTTGATAAGCAAGAGAAAAGCCGCCTGTATAGCGAAAGCGGCGAACTTCAAGTGCAAAAGCTATGCCAGAGTTACATCATCGAATGATGTTAAATCCTGCCTTTACTCAAACCATTCTCCCGTTATGGTCATTGCCGAGATTTATGACAGCTTTTATCACACGGGAAAAGACGGTGTTGTCAGAAACGAAAAAAGCGGCAATAACAACGGCGGTCATGCGATGACCATTGTCGGATGGAAGAAGATCGGCAGCGGTGAATATTGGATAGTACAGAATTCTTGGGGCGTGGATTTTGCCGATAAGGGTTACTGCTATATTCGTTTCGGCTCGAATATCATAACCGACCTTTACACGGTCACAGACCTACAAAATATCAGAAAGCAGGTGTAATTATGGCATTGTTTGAAATATCGGGAATTGATGATTTTGTGGATACCGCAAATCTGGTAGCAAAGACGTATCCGAAAGAGGTAAAGAAGTTTATGCAAAGCGAAGGAACGAAGCTAAAAAACAGAACAGTAAAGACCGCAAAATCGACAGTCGGAGAGAAAACGGGAAACTACCTCAAAGGCATAAAGCGTGGAAAGCACTACAAATACAGCGGAAACGGAGCAGACAGCATAAGGGTATATTCGGGCAGACCTGCGTATCACGGACACCTTGTGGAGTATGGTCATGAAATGGTGACGCATTCTGGCGAGAGAACAGGAAAGTATGTTCCGGGGCATTTGGTTTTCAAGAATTCTGCCGATGCCTTTGAAAGTACCTACGAGGGCGATTGCGAGAAGTTTGCGAATAAGATAACGAGTCCTCTGGAGAGGTGATTGGATGATAACACTAAAGGACATATTCAAGGCGGTATGTGAGCATATTTCGGAAGTGACGGAAACGGTGATCGTTGACAGCGACATCAAGGAACCTGTTACAAGACCGTGCTTTAAGATTTTTATGAGTACATCAAAGTCGGGATTTTATTCATCATCTCTGCGGGAACTTAAAGTGTATTTTAACCTTTACTACTATGCAGCTGACAGGCAGAAAAGCAAGTCCGAAATAATGGACATAACCGATAAGCTCTCTTTCTCATTCCTTGAACCTTTCCGAATAAAAGAGAACTGTGCAGTGTATATTGATGACCTTGATTTTGAGAAAGTTGAAAACGGTATATTAAACTGTGGTTTCGATTTTGAGATAGGAACAGAGTTTATTGACGAAAGTGAACTTGAAAATATGGAAGAACTTTTTATTGACGGCAATACCGAAAAAGCCGAAGATGATACATTAAATGAAATTTCCGACATTGAAACGGAAACAGATTCTTTTGATGAATCCGAGAACATGGACGAAGTCTTTATCGGCTCATAAAATACACACTTTAAGCCACCTGTAGCCGTGTAAATTTGTGTAATATATGCCTTAAAAATATGTTGATAAATATGCCCGTCAGAGTTAATATGTACACACAACGAGGGAAACCTCGAAAAAACAAACTTTGGAGGACAAGAAAATGAACAACAAATTTTTTAAAGAAATGTGGGATACGATGGCAGCTTACGAAGAGGCAAAAGCAAAAGGCGAAAAGCCAAGTTTCCCTTACACGGCGGGGCAGAACGAAGCGGCAAGATGCTTTTTCTTTGGCAGGAACGAAAGCGAGGACGAGGTTACGGTCGACAGCCTGCTTTGGGAAAGAGACATTCCCGATTTTGTTGAAACGCTCCGCAAAGGCGGCATCAAGAGCTTTATACTTACCGACCACAGCACAGCCTTGATGAGCATGATGCACGGATTTGCAAAAGAAGGCTGCAAGCTCGAAGGACTTTGTACGGCAACGGAAGAAAACTGCTTTGACGACAAAAGAGAAATACCTGCGGTAAAATTCAGCCTTTGAGAGAGAAGCCCTTCGGGGCTTTTCTTTATACAAAAAAATAACGGGAGGAATGACAATGGCAACAAAACCTACTATCACGATTACTTTTAAGCAGCTCGCCACTACGCTTATTCAAAGGAGTGAGCGAGGAACTGCGGTACTGTTTTTGGCGGATTCCACTATGGAGGCAAACGCTGCTCCTAAATGCTTTGTGTACCGAAATGTATCACAGGTGAATTCGGAATATGACGATAATTACTTTGATGTTCAGGGCAGAGCCGCAATCCTTAAACACATCAAAAGATGTTTCGTGTCTGCACCTTATGAGGTGATCGTCATACTTGCGAAAG
>JAFUUG010000267.1 GCA_017483905.1 Bacillota bacterium | reverse complement strand
GAGCTTTCTACGATAGCTATTTTACAGGATATACAGGAGCATTATCATTATCTTCCAAAAGAGATATTTCCATACGTTGCAAAAGCTATAAATGTAGGTGAGGCTCGTCTTTACGGTGTTGCCACTTTCTATGAGAATTTTTCTCTCGATCCTAAGGGAAAATATGTTATCAGATGCTGTGACGGCACAGCCTGTCATGTAAGAGGATCATTGCCGATACTTAATAAGCTGAGAGAAGAATTGGGATTGAGCGAGGATAAGAAAACTACGGATGATCTGAAATTTACGGTGGAAACGGTATCTTGCTTAGGAGCTTGCGGACTTGCTCCCGTTCTTACGGTAAACGGTGACGTTCACCCTGCGATGACTCCCGATAAGGCAATAGAATTGCTGAAGGAACTCAAAAAGAAGGAGGCGGAAGAAAATGAGTAAGCTTAATTCCAGAGAGGAATTGAATAAATTCAGAGAAGCCTGCGGAAAGTCGCTTGCGGCAGAAAAAACAAAAATACTTGTCTGCGGCGGAACAGGCTGTGTAGCAGGCGGTTCCCTTGAAATATTCGCTCGTCTTAAACAAATGCTTGAGGAAAAGAATATCTCAGTCGATGTGGAGCTTGCAGATGAACCTCACGGCGATGTGGTGGGAATGAAGAAAAGCGGCTGTCACGGATTCTGTGAAATGGGACCTCTTGTTCGTATAGAGCCTCAGGGCTGGTTATATACAAAGGTCTGTCTTGACGACTGCGAGGATATAGTAAACAAGACGATAATAAACGGGGAAATGGTGGAAAGACTTTTATACAAACAGAATGATAAAGTCTATCCTAAACAGGAAGAAATACCTTTCTATGAAAAACAGACCCGTGTCGTGCTTGAATCCTGCGGTCATATAAACGCATCATCTATAAGAGAATACATAGCACTTGGCGGATATAAGGCACTTGAAAAATGTCTTTTCGATATAACGCCGAATGATATAATAAACGAAATAACAGAGTCGAATCTCAGGGGAAGAGGAGGCGGCGGTTTTACTGCGGGCAAAAAATGGGCATCTTGTGCGGCTCAGAGAGAAGACCCTAAATATATCGTCTGCAACGGTGACGAGGGCGATCCGGGGGCATTTATGGATCGATCGATAATGGAGGGCGACCCTCACAGACTGCTTGAGGGTATGATGATAGCAGGTATTGCCATAGGTTCTTCACAAGGGTATATATATGTGCGTGCGGAATATCCTCTTGCGGTGGAAAGACTTCGTACCGCTATAGAACAGGCGGAAGAATACGGTATTCTCGGAGATGATATCCTCGGAAGCGGCAAGAGTTTCCATATACATATAAACAAGGGTGCCGGTGCATTTGTATGCGGTGAGGGTTCTGCACTTACGGCTTCGATAGAGGGCAAAAGAGGTATGCCTCGTGTAAAACCTCCGAGAACGGTGGAACACGGTCTTTTTGACAAGCCTACAAACCTCAACAACGTGGAGACTTATGCGAATGTTCCGATGATAATGAATAAGGGAGCGGCATGGTTCAGAGGAATAGGTCCTGAAAACAGTCCGGGAACAAAGGCATTTGCTCTTACCGGTACGATACAGAATACGGGACTTATAGAAGTTCCTATGGGCACTACTCTGCGTGAGGTAATATTTGATATAGGCGGCGGTATGAGAGGCGGCACGAAATTCAAGGCTGTGCAGATAGGCGGTCCTTCGGGAGGATGTCTTACGGAAAAAGATCTTGATGTTCCGCTTGACTTTGATTCGCTTAAAAGTGTCGGAGCTATGATAGGCTCGGGCGGTCTTGTTGTAATGGATGATAAGACCTGTATGGTAGAGGTTGCACGATTCTTTATGAATTTCACGCAAAACGAATCCTGCGGAAAATGTGTTCCTTGCAGAGAGGGTACAAAGCGTATGCTCGAAATACTCGAAAGAATAACGGCAGGAAACGGTCGTGACGGCGATATAGAACTTCTTGAAGAACTTGCGGATACGATATCCAATACGGCTCTTTGCGGACTTGGAAAGACAGCTCCGTCACCTGTTATATCGACGATAAAGAATTTCAGGGAAGAATATGAAGCTCATATATACAGTAAGAAATGTCCTGCGGGGGCTTGCTCTAAACTTAAAAGATTCGTGATAGATCCCGAAAAATGTAAGGGCTGCTCAAAATGTGCAAGAAATTGTCCTGTAAGTGCCATAAGCGGAAAAGTAAAATCGCCGTTTGTAATAGATCAGGATAAATGTATCAAGTGCGGTGCGTGCGTAAGCAATTGTGCATTCGGTGCTGTCAGTGAGGAGGTTTAATAATGCAGTTAGAAAATTTTATAGAGATAGATGGTATTCCCGTAAAGATCGAGAATGAAAGAAATCTCCTTGAAGTGATAGTAAAAAGCGGTGTAAAATTGCCTGTATTCTGCTATCATTCTGATCTTTCGATATACGGCGCCTGCCGTATGTGTATGGTAGAAGATGAAAAAGGCAGACTTATGGCAGCTTGTTCTACGATACCTCGTTCCGGTATGGTGATAAAGACAAATACGAAAAGACTTCGCAAATACAGAAAGAGTATACTTGAACTTTTACTTGCAAGCCATTGCCGTGATTGTACGACCTGTGGAAACAGCGGTAAATGCAAACTCCAGTCACTTGCGGTACAATTTGGCATAACTACGGTAAGATTCGATAACGACAGAACAGATTCCGTAAAAGATGAATCTTCGCCAAGTATAATAAGAGATTCAAGCAAATGTATCCTCTGCGGCGACTGCGTGCGTGAGTGTAACGAGATACAGAATGTCGGTGCGATAGACTTTACATTCAGAGGTTCAAAGGCTATAATAAGTACTGCTTTTGATAAGCCGATCGCAGAATCTCTGTGTGTAAACTGCGGTCAGTGTGCAGCTGCCTGTCCTACGGGTGCAATAATAGTAAGAGATGATACGGCAAAAGTGCTGGACATGATAGACGATCCGGAGGTGTTCGTTACCTGTGAGATCGCTCCTGCTGTTCGTGTGGGTATAGGTCAGGAACTCGATCTCGATATAGGAAGCAATACGATGGGAAAAATAATTGCCGTTCTTCACAGAATAGGCGTTGACAAGGTATTTGATACGGCTACGGGTGCAGACCTTACGGTAATGGAGGAAACAAGCGAATTTGTAAACAGACTTGAAAACGGCGGGACTCTTCCTCTTCTTACATCATGCTGTCCTGCATGGGTAAATTATGTGGAGAAGAAATATCCCGAAATGATAGAAAATGTATCGACCTGCCGTTCTCCTATGAGTATGTTTTCCGCTGTGGTAAAGGAATACTACAAAGATAAGATGCCCGAGGGAAAGAAGAAACATTATCACTTTGCACTTATGCCTTGTACGGCTAAGAAATTTGAGGCAAAGAGAGATGAATTCGGTGGAGTGACAGACGATGTTATCACGACACAGGAGCTTATAAAGATAATAAAGGAATCGGGGATCAGATTCAGAGAAATAGAGCCTGAATCGGTAGATATGCCATTTGGTACGGCTTCGGGAGCGGGCGTTATATTCGGTGTGACGGGCGGTGTTACGGAGGCTGTGCTGCGAAAGGTGGCAAATGACAGCTCAAGAACTACACTTGCTCAGATAGAATATACGGGTGTCCGAGGTATGGATGATGTGAAAGAAGCATTTATACCTTACGGAGATCGCAAACTTCATATTGCGGTAGTCAGCGGCCTTGCAAATGCAAGCAGACTGATAGAGAAAGTAAAGAGCGGAGAGAGCAAATACGATC
Organism: Bacillota bacterium; assembly: GCA_017483905.1. GTDB lineage: Bacteria > Bacillota > Clostridia > Lachnospirales > CAG-274 > RGIG4831. The sequence continues at coordinate 5,205 of JAFUUG010000267.1, read as the reverse complement.
TGATAGAAGTGATGGCTTGCCGTGGCGGCTGTATAGGCGGTGCGGGTCAGCCTTATATCTCTCACAGAAGAAGAGTAAAGAGAGGGGAAGGATTGTACCGCTCGGATAGGGAAAGCTCTGTTAAGTGTTCACAGGATAATCATATAACGAATGAACTGTATAATGGAGTGCTTAAAGATAAGGTGCATGAACTTCTTCATGTTGACTATACCGAATAATTGATGTAAAATATGAGATAGTGCGTTATCGTGCTATCTTATTTTATTGGAGATGATAAAATGAAAAAATATGATGAAAGAATAGAATCTTACAGGCAAATTGAAGAGATCGTAACTAAAATGCTAAAAGAGGAGATAGGGAAAAGCGGTATAAACCCTATGCAGATAGTAAGCAGAATAAAGAAAGAGGAATCGGCGGAGGAAAAACTGATAAGAAAATCGGAAATATATCACAGATTAGAAGATATAACAGATCTGCTTGGAGTCAGGATAATATGTTATTTTTCGGATCAGATAGATGAATGTGCAAAGATCATTGAAAGAATACTTAAAGTTGACTACAGAAAATCAACGGATAAAAGGAAAATGATAGAGCCTACTTCTTTTGGGTATATATCACTTCACTATATATGCAGTCTGCGTGAGGATATGGGATATCCCGAAGAATTGACGGGGTTAAGATTCGAGATACAGCTTCGTTCTGTATTGCAGCATACATGGGCAGAGATAGAGCATGACCTTGGATACAAGAGTGAATTTGAAATACCGAAAAGTGTCAGAAGGCAGTTTTCCCGTGTGGCGGGACTTCTTGAGCTTGCTGATGAGGAATTTGTAAATATCAAGAAACAGCTTGGGGATTATCAGAAAGAGATAACCGAGAAGATCAAAAATGATTGTGCAGACGAATTGACACTTGACTTGAATACATTAAATGAATATATGGATAAAAGCAGAAAAATGAGAAGACTTATATCCGATATAGCTAATATAACGGGGGCAAGGATACGGGAAGTATCTGCACAGCAGTATTTGCCGAAATTAAGGTTTTTTGGGATAAATACATTGGGAGAATTGAATATTTTTATCGGCAAGCAAAGGGAAAATGCCGTTAAAATGGCTGAGAGAACACTTAAAGATTCAGAAATAGATGAAGTCGTTTCTACAGTCGGTCTGTTTTATCTTTGTCGGGCAAAATTGGTATGCGGAACATACAATGACGAAGAACTTAAAAATTATTTCGGTATGGAAAACGAAAATAGTGAGTATATCGACAAAAAAATCGAGAATGTAAAAAAACTGAAAGCACAATTCAGATAATAATATCATTTTAACGTTTGTTGAATTTTTTTTATGCTTATGATATAATATATTTTATTAAAAATTTAACAATGATTACTATTTTGTAATAAGTTAGCCGGGAGGTCTTTTGATTGAAGAAAAATATAATTTGTATGCTTTTAATGGCAGCAACGGTCGGTGCGATCTCGGGATGCGGAAATGATGAAAAAAAAGATGAACAGCTAACAACTGTAAATGCGTTTACGGTAGGTTCGAGAATATATGAAAACAGTGTATCATATACGGGGTATGTATCGGCTGACGAACTTAAACGCCTTAGCTTTGAACTTGGAGGAAAGATAGAGAGCATAAGCGTTGAAAAGGGTGACAGAGTGCAGAAAGGTCAGGTAGTCGCACTGCTTGATGATGAAAAACTTCGGACTGCCTCAGATAATGCACAGGAAAATGTTAAGCTGGCAAACAGCAGTGTTTCCCTTGCAAACAGCAATATAGAACTTGCTAAAAATAAAATCGAAACGGCTCAGACTGCCGCAGATGAAATAGAAATAGGTATAGAGGCGGACAAAAAGACACTTGAAAAGATAGAAACGGGTATAGAGGCTGAAAAACTCAATTTATCGAAGATAAAGTCAAACTACGAATCTTCTCTTACGAAAATACAGCTTAACTATGACAATATCAAAAAGACTTATGATGATATGCAGAGTCTTTTTGATGAGGGTGTGGTATCGAGAGATGATTATGATAAGGCAAAACTTGCATTTGATACTGTAGAAGAAGAACTTGCAAACACGAAAAAAACAAGAGATACCGATATTGACATGGAAGAGAAAAAGATAGAGAGCCTTGAACAGGATCATTCTCTTCAATTATCTCAGATAAAAGATAAGGAAAATAAACTTTCTCAGGCTTTACAGCAGAAGCAGGCGGCAGAGATCGCACTTGAACAGGCAAATACAAGTCTTTCTCAGGCAAATACCAGTCTTACACAGGCAAATATCGCTCTTGAGGACAGCCGTAACAATCTGAAAAAGGCACAGCTTATATCATCTATAGACGGTTATGTCGCACAGCTACCTCTCAAAGCGGGAGAAGTTACGGGTGCAGGAACTCCTGTGGTCGTGATAAAAGGCGGCGATGAAGTGGTGTATGTATCTGTACCTGCCGAGGATTATGCGGATTTTAAGGTAGGTATGAATGCACTGCTTGTGCAGAACGGAGTAAAATTTACGGGAAGTGTGACTTCCATAGACTTATATCCCGATGAAACAACAAGAACATACAATATGGAGATAACTCCGTCGGAAAAAACGGGATTTGCTATGGCAAGCCTTGTAGATGTATATATATCTTTTGATTCTTCGGAATATGTCAGCGTACCGATCAGCAGTATCGCAAGCATAGAGGGAATAGACTATGTATATATGGTTGTGCAGAATGAAAACGGAGAAAATATACTTAAAAGCCGTCAGGTGAGCATAGTAGGGGAAGACGGTGAAAATGTATTTGTAAAGGGTATAGAAAATAATGCTGTAATAGCGGCGGATGAAGTGAAACGGCTATACGATAATGAGAAAGTACAGCTTGCAGAGAGGTGAGAGTCGTGGAAAGAAAAGGTTTTCTTTACAGCCTGATCAATAAAAGAAAAGCCGTGATCATAATTGTTATGATTTTATTTATTATAGGCGGGGGATGTTATTATTCCGTTCCTAAGCAGCAGTTCCCCGTTATCCAGCTGCCTGTCGTTATAATAACGACGGTCTATCCCGGGGCTGCACCGTCTGATATAGAAGAACTTGTTACGGATAAGATAGAAGATGTCTGCATGGAGGCGGAAGGATTCAATGACGTGAAGAGCAGCTCGTATAACGGCGTTAGCGTTGTGCAGATGATGTTTGTGAGAAATCTTACAGACGAGGAATTAAGAGATGACATAGATTCTCTGAGGACAAAGATAGAAGAACTGAGAGAAAATGAACTTCCGTCTGGCATAACATCACTTACATTCAATGATGATGCTTTTAAGACTTGCGGTCTTATACTTACATTTACGGGAGATAACAGAACAAATGAAGAACTTGTGCAGAGAGCAGAGGCTCTGAAAGATAAGATACAGGGAACAAAGGGCGTAATAAAGACAGATGTAGAGGGAGAGCTGAATCAGCAGGTAAAAATAACCGTTGATTCGTCAAAATTAAGTCATACGAAAATCTCACTTACGGAACTTGCGGATATGATAACATATCAGAATTCCATAATCCCTGTAGGTACTATGAAATTTGATGATAATGAGATATACATAAATTCATCGGGAAAATTCAAGGATATAGAAGAGATAAAAGATATAATAATAAGCGGCGATCCGTCTATAGGGGCAGTAGTCAAACTTCGTGATGTGGCAGAAGTGGAGCTTGCACCCGATGAAAAGAGCAAGGCTTATAAATATAACGGGAAAGACAGCGTTATATTAAGCGTTTTCTTTGATGAAAGCGTAAATGTGCTTGATGTCAGTGAAACTGTAAAAGAAATAATAGAAGAATACAGGGAAACGATACCATCTGACATAGAGATGAATATAATCGTCGATCTTTCGGAAGAAGTCGGCACTTCAATAAATGATTTCATTGTGAATCTGATAGAAAGCGTTATTATAGTGCTTGTGATAGTAATGATAGGAATGAGTATAAGAAACGGAAGTATAGTAGCGTTTGTTATTCCGTTTACAATATTTCTGACATTTATTGCTATGGCTGCACTTGATATAGATGTGCAGTTCGTTTCGCTTGCTTCTCTTATTATTGCACTGGGCATGCTGGTGGATAATGCGATAGTTGTAAGCGATGCGATACAAGGCAGGATAGACAGGGGAGAAGAAAAAACAGATGCCTGCGTGAACGGTACAAAAGAAGTTGCTCTGCCTGTTCTTTCGTCAATGCTTACGACTGTATTTATATTCTGTGTATTTTACTCTCTGCCCGGAACTATGAAGAGATTTGTATTCAGTCTGCCGACGATAGTAATAGCGGCACTTGTGTTTTCTTATGTGGTTTCGATGATAGTTACTCCGATAATGTGCTATATATTTATGAAAGAGAGCAAGAAGAAGGAAGAGAAAGAAAGCAGAGTGAGGAAATTTTATTCAAATCTGCTTGCAAAAGGGCTTAAATATCCGCTGATCACAGTTATCGTATCCGTTATAAGTGTCGGGATAGGTGTTGCACTGCTTGAAACGAGAGATCTCCAGCTCGTGCCAAATTCCGATAAAATGATGCTCGATGTGGATATACAGATAGATAATCTGTTCGACTATAACAGAACGAAAAGAGCGGTGGAAGCTGTTGAGAATGTAATAAAGGAAGAAGAGAATATCGGGTCTTATTTATGCTCGGTAGGAGGAAGAGTTCCGAAATATGACTTTACAACTATGGCATCGACCGATGCCGCAAATTCCGGTTGTTTCCTTTTAAAACTTGATTCTCTCGGCGATATGACAAAGACGCAGTACTGCGAATATCTTGAAAACAAGCTGAAAACGGTGACTTCGGCAAAGGTGACAGTAAAGGAGATCGGTATTGTACCTAAACAGGGTGAGCTTATACAATTTAATGTATGCGGAAACGACATACAGGCTCTCAATGATGCGGCTCTCAAGGCTTCCGATATAATAAGGGAAAACGGCGGAGTGCGAGATGTTTATACAGATACTAAGGTAAAGGGATATAATTATTATGTGGATATGAAAAACGCTTCCCTTAATTCTACGGGGCTTACAAAAGGGCAGGTACAGAATGAGCTTAATATAGCTATGATGGGAAGAACCGTTACGCAGTTCAGAAAAAACAATAAGGAATATCCCGTTGTGCTTAAAACAGATACAAAAAATATATCAGATCTTAAAAATATAGAG
>JAFUUG010000266.1 GCA_017483905.1 Bacillota bacterium | reverse complement strand
CCGTACTCGCCTTGGGCATAGCTGTCATGATAGGTGATGGCTGTTGTGCATTCGTAAGTTTATCTCTCGGTGCGGATAAAAAAGATGATGCCGCAAAAAGTATCGGTAATGCCGTAATATTATCCTTGATAAGCAGCATCGTTTTAACTGTTTTATATTTTATTTTCAAAGACACTATTCTGACTGCTTTCGGTGGTAAAGTAAACGAAGAAACGTATAAATGCGCAAACGAATATTTTATCTATATTTCCCTCGGAATACCGTTTTATATGTTCGGTCAGTCCCTCAATCCGATCATTCGCTCAGACGGAAGCCCGAAATTTGCCATGACTGCAACTCTTCTCGGTGCAGCCGCAAATATCATCCTTGACCCCATATTCATATTTCCTATGGAAATGGGTATGAAAGGTGCAGCAGTTGCAACCGTCATAGGACAGCTGCTCACCGCCGCACTTTCTCTTTGGTATCTTCTTCATATGAAAGCCGTAAAGCTTGAAAAAAAGAGTTTTTCTTTTTCGCCGAGAGTAATAAAACGCTTTCTCTCTCTTGGTCTTACAAGTTTCCTTGCTCAGATATCACTTGTTATCTCAATGGCGGCAGTTCAGAATATGTCCGCCAAGTACGGAGCGCTTGACCCGATATTCGGTCAAAAGGAATATGCGCAGATACCCCTCGCCGTACTCGGAATAGTAATGAAATTCTTTCAGATAGCAATATCCGTTTCTATCGGCATAGCAGCAGGCTGTATCCCTATAGTGGGCTATAATATGGGAGCAGGGCGGAAAGACAGGATAAAAACATTATTCACATACCTTCTCGCAAGTGAAGCCGCCGTCGGCTTTATCGCTCTTTTTATTGCCGAGGTATTCCCTCATGCTCTTATAAACATATTCGGTGCGGGAAACGAAAGTATCTACTATACGACCTTTGCGGTAAAGAGTTTCAGAGTATATCTTTGCATGCTTCCTCTTTCCGTAATCAATAAAGGTACGTTCATCTATCTTCAGTCCCTTGGAAAAGCAGCCCTTTCAACCGCAATAACCCTCACAAGAGAGATCGTCTTAGGCGTTATCCTCCCGATAGTTATGCCGGCATTTATGGGGCTTGACGGCATACTTTGGTCGTTTCCTGCGGCAGACATCATCACATTCATATTTGCCGCCGTCATCATAAAGACAGTATATAAAGAGTTTTCCGAAAATACTGTTTCAGACAATGATATATCAAAGAAAATAATACCCGAACAAATATAATCAAGGAGAAAAATCATGCCAAGAAATCAATTTCAAAGAATGGTCTTTGCTTTTATCACAGTTTTAATAACAGTCCACGCCTATGTATTCTACAGTATCTATGTAATAAACGGAGATACCCTCATGCAGATAACAGGAGAATCTTCCGTCCTTGATGCCGTCGATTCCATGGGCGGTATCATGATGTGTTCATATACCGTACCGATATGGGCAGTTGTGGTCACAGAGTTTTGCCTTGCCTATCTTCTCGAAAATGTGCTCGGCAGCCCTTTATCGTTCAAACTTGCAATAAGGCTTTTTAATCCCGAAAAAAATCATCCCGTTATATTTGAAACAGCGATAATCTGCGCCACCGTCAGCATTATGTGTCCTGCAATGAGCCTTATAGCCGCTTTTCTGTACTACCCATATTATATGGGCTTCAATATTTTCACACTTCTTGCAAACTGGCTGAAACTGATATGCTATAATTTCCCTTTTGCATTTTTTTCGCAGTTGTTCTTTATTCAGCCTGCCGTAAGAACGATATTCAGATTTATTTTCAGAAAGGACATCGAAAAACAGGCTCGTGAAAATGCAAATCGTGTCATGCCAAAAACCGAGATCGAAGCAATAGAAAACATATATAAAAGAATAGACGAGATCAAAGAAGAGCTTAAATCATACCAAAATTAAAAAATTATCTTCTCATATCCGCAAAATAAATATCAAATCCTATTGAAAAATGCCGAAATATAGTGTATTATATATTAAAAGGCAAATATTTCCCGTATTCCGGTGCTTTAATTTATCGGTTCAGGACATTTGCCAAGCGATATACCTATTCCGGATGGAGGAATGATATGGATACACCGAGAAAAACGAACCGCCTTATGTTTATCATGCTCATATATATATTGATCGTACCTGTAATAATGAGTATTATAGCAAATAAGACATCTTTGTTTGCTATAGATTCACCTGCGGGACATATTTTGTATAATATAGCAGTTATCGTGCTGCCTTTGTTTATAATAACAAAAGTTGAAAAAGTCCCCCTTACTTTCCTTATACCTATAAAGAAGCTGAGATGGAAAAATGTACTTCTGATAATTCTTATATCCATATCGGTTCAGCCGATACTCTCGCTTATATCCGTCATATCGGGTATGTTTTTCAAAAACAGTGTAAGCGAGATGCTTTATGAAAATATGCGTTACGGATATTTTTCCATGATAATCAGTATAGCCGTAATGCCTGCAATATGCGAAGAGCTGATATTCAGAGGAATAATGCTTTCGGGCTATAAAAAAGCAGGTATAAAAAAAGCCGCAATAATCACGGGACTTTTCTTTGCAATAGCACACTTGAATGAACAGCAGTTCTTCTATGCTATGTTTATGGGAATATTGTTTGCCTATTTTGTGTATTATACGAATTCAATATTTTCCTCAATACTTTCTCATTTTGTAATAAATGCGACCCAGATAACGGCACTTTATGCAAGCGGTATTTTATATCCGCAGCATATCGACACCGCCCCTGTTATGGAAACAACAGATAAACTGATATTGTTGCAGGAAAGTGCATATACCGCACTTGTATTCACTCCGATGCTCATAGGCTTGTTTGCCTTGTTCGCTATCACAAACAGGAAGCTGAAGCTTGATATGATAGATCATATAATGAAACATTCAAAATTGATAGTAATAAATCCCGAACCGGAAGATGATAAAAAAATATTCACATTATCATTTTGGCTTACGGTAGTATTTTTCATTTTTGTAATATCATGTAAATATATCCCGATATTTGTATCTTCCTGAACAAAAAAATGACGAAAACAAAGTTTTTCGTCATTTTTTATGTTTTAATCAGCGAATCAGTATCTTATCCATCTCACGTATCTCACGAAGAAACTTTTCACTGCTTTCATCATTCTTTTTAAGGAATTTTATACAGCTTTGTTCAAGTTCTTTGATATACGGTTTTTTATAATAATTCTCCCCTGCAACCGTTTTCACGATATTGCTCAATTCCGTAAGTTCTTTTTTCAGATCCGTATTCTTGTAAGCTTTTTCTCCCTCTCCGATAACTCCCATTATCACATAGCTGTAATTCTTGACCATATGCGCTTCAATGCTTTCTTTCACCTGATCATAATTTTTCAGATCCTTTAGTCTTTCGTAAAGAGCAAATATAAGTTCCTTAAATTCACGGAAACCTCTGTCAATATCATCAAATTTCTTTGATATTGACCCCTCCGTATATCTGTACACATATAGAACTTCCTCAACATTTGCGACCTTATCCGCAAGCATAATAAGCATACAGATAAAATCAACATCTTCATATATAATACCCTCACGGAAAAAAATATTGTTGTCGATTATAAGGCTGCGTTTAATTATTTTTGTATATACTTAACCAACCTCATCTATGATACCGCAGCGTTTTTCCTTATCAAGCACACCTGTCAGTCCGGAATTTATAACTATAAGATTATTCCCTGTCTTCTGGTTATGAAAAGCACATTCAACTATATCATAGTCATCTTCCTTTGCTTTTGCATAGAGTTTCTCGTACATACTGACATCTACCTGATCATCGCTGTCAACAAATCCGATATATTCTCCCCTTGCGACCTTTATCCCCGTATTTCTCGCTCCGCCGGGGCCAAGATTTTTTTTATGCTGTATAACTCTCACTTTATCAGGAAACTGACTCAAACAGTCTTTTAAAATATCGACAGACTCATCGGTAGAGCAGTCATCAACGCAGATTATCTCAATATCTTCAAGCGTCTGATTCACAAGATATGTCAGACAATTCACAAGATATTTTTCACTGTTGTAAACAGGTACTATTACCGATACTTTCTTTTGCATATCATGTTTCCCCTCCTTTTGAGAGCAATTTTTTTACCGACCTTTCAAATTTTGTCCTCGGCAGCATTACGATATGCCCGCAGTTCTGACATTCTATCTTAAAATCCGCACCGACCCTAAGTACCTTCCATTCGTTTGCACCGCAGGGATGCGGCTTTTTCATCATCACTATATCATTTATATCTATATTCGGATCTTTCAGCATAGTTTCACTCCTTTGTATGATTTATTTACCTTTTCCAAAGGGGTGTGAAAAATCGTATTTTTTCACACCCCTTTTTTATCATTCTTCCTCTTTCCGAATATGTACAACGCTTTGAGGATATGGGATATTTATATTTTCTTTGTCGAGCCTGTTTTTGATAAGTCGTCTTAATTCTCTTTCTATCTGCCAGTTTTCCCCGACCTGACTGTCTGCCGATATCCCTATCTCTACCGCACTGTCCCCGAGATTATTCACTCCCAGCACAACAGGCACAGCCATAAGTCCCTTTATCTCTTTATTATCATATATTTTCTGCATTTCATCTTTAAGTATATCCAGAACATGATCAATGTCTTCTTCATATGCTATTCCGACATTTACAACAGCACGATTAAAGCCCTTCGACATATTTGTCATCGCTTTTATCTGTCCATTTGGTATTATATGTACATTTCCGTCTATACTTCTCAATATGGTAGTTCTTATGCCGATATGCTCAACACTTCCCGAAAGTCCGCTTATATCTATCACATCGCCGACTCCGTACTGATCTTCCATAAGAATGAATATACCGCTTATTATATCCTGCACAAGATTTTGCGCACCGAAACCGATAGCAACACTTCCTACGCTGGCAACAGCTATAATAGAAGTTATATCAACTCCAAATACAGTAAGAATGTGGCATACCGTAAAGAAGTAGAGAAGATATTTGACAACGCTTTTCGTAACAGAGGCAAGCGTTTTTCTCTTACGCTCGCTTATCTTCTGACTTGCATTGAACGCTTTGTCGATCACTGCCGCCGTAACTTTCACAAGAATGATACATACGACTACACTTATAATACAGGTAAAAATTTTTTCCGCAAAGGAGAAGATCGTCTGAACGATAGGACTGTTCAGAAACGCTTCCAATTCTCTTGGCATAAACTCAATCCTTTCAATTATAAATTATTTTCGGCAAACAAAAAAACATCGTTTTTTACCGCTTACTATATTATTATCGGTCAAAATCCCAATAAAATTAATCACCGTATTGATATAATTTTTTATATTCTATTGAAACATTGATTTTTCCTTTTTAAATTGTTCTTTATTTCCTTAGATTAAAAAAATGTTACAAATAAATAAGACTATTGATTTTATTCAAGAAATTGTTTATAATTAATATACCTATAAATCTGCGGACTTTTGTTTTGTTATGTAAATTATGAATATTTATACGGCAGTTTATTCTGCCGGCGGTGTTAATAATATACAAAGGCGGGTTTCTTATAATGTATAAGCCGGATATTTATAAGCGATCCTCACAATCGAAAAGGCCGTTCATTTATGGCAGAAATAGGTATATTGTCCTATTATCTAAAAATTTTATAAGGAGGAATGAACACATGAAAAAGAACAGAATGATCGCCTGGACTTTAGCTACGAGTATGATGGTTTCATCTCTCTCTACAAGCTCATTTGCCCAGGACTTCGGTTCTTCGGTCGAACCTGCTGCCGAAAGTATCGTTGAAGCAGATGCCAATGAAAATGCAGAAGTGACAGATGAAGAAGTTGATGTTCTTGCCGATGAAGTTGTTTCAGGCGGTGCCGCCGATTTATCGGGTGCCGAAATAGTACCTATGGCATCAGATGACTTCTCTACAGGCTATTACAAAAATAAAAACTTCACTATCACACTTCCTGATGATAATGGCGTTGCATCTATGACTACAACGATAAATACTGCCGGTAAATATACCGATAGCGAATACAATGTTGGTTATCTTGCAAGAAACAAGGTTACGGCCGATACGGATTTTGTTTTTTCGGGTACCGTAACTGTAAACAACTTTACCGCAAGTTTAAGCCATCATCAGAAGGCTTTCGGTATGATGCTTGCAAATAGTCTTGAATATGAAAAAGAATCTACTTTCAAGCATATATCCGCTTATTTGACAGGTAAGGCTTCCTCGGATTCCGTAAATAATGTATTAAATATTGCTATGGATTCCGACGGTAAAAGAGAAGTTCTTGAAACTCTTGCTACCGATGTTGAAGTAAGAGCGGGCGATACCTACGATTTCAAAATGCGTAAAGCAGGCAATGCAATAGAAATCACCGTCAACGGAAAAACTTCTTCCGTGATTGTTGACGACGGTTATTTCGACGGCGAAATTTATCCGATGTTCTTCATAGCAAGAAGCGCAGATATCGAAGTAAGCAATATTTCTTACGAAGAGAAAGCCGCTGTAAAGAGCATTGAGATCACAAAAATGCCTTCAAAGACAGAGTACTATACTTCTCAGGCGCTTGATACCACAGGTCTTGAAGTAACAGCTACTCTTGCAAATGGCAGCAAAAAGGTACTTGACGAAAGCGATTATATCCTTTCGGGATTCGACTCAAGCAAGCTCGGCACTTCTACCGTTACCATTTCGGCAGGTAAAGGCAGTGCAACTTTCGATACCAAGATAAGAAATATCGAAGTATCAAAAATAGAAATAACTCAGAAACCTTACAAAGATGAGTTCTTCTATGGTACAAAATTCAAGACGGACGGTCTTGTTGCAAATGTAACTCTTGAAGACGGTTCTGTTGAATCCTTCAAGCATAACACAAAAGAAGCCGATGATTCCCTCTCGCTTATATATTTCATAGGCGGCAAGGAATATAAGGCAGGAGATATTCTCCCTAAATCCTTACAGGGTACTCAGACTGTCAAGGTATTCAGAAAAGATACCGAAAGCGTGACAGGCGGAGATGTATACGGTGAATATACCATCGAGGTTTCTCAGGCAAATCTCTCAAGGATAGAAGTATACCGCAACCCTAATACCACAACTTATTACTATGGTAATGAGTTCGACCCAACAGGTCTTATCGTTGCCGCATATTATGAAGATGAAAACGGCGGCGAAAACTATGATTTCCTTACAGAAAGCGAGTACACCATTACAGGTTATAACAGTACTTCAACTTCTTACGGAAAGCAGACTCTTACAATAACTTCAACTTTTGACCCAAGCAAGACGACTACTCTTGATATAGATTATATCGAGAGCCGTGAAATGGCTATGGACATTGCGAAATATCCAAGACTTACATTTGATGTCGGCGAAGATTTCGACAAAGAAGGTCTTGAAGTCAAAGTATCTATGAATGACGGTAAGAGCAAGATCGTAGCAGAGGGCGAATATTATGAGATCGACCTCTCCGAATACGATAATACAAAGGTAGGTACTACAAAAGTAGTTATCAAGTCTTTAAAAGACAATTTACAGTCTATCCCTCTTGATGTAACTATTCAGGAAGCAGAAACACATCCATGGAGAGCGACTGTATTCGGACAGTCTGCAAGCGGTGCAGGTGTCGGAGCAGGTCCTTCTACGGTAACGATCACTCCTTCCGAGAATTACGGTACAGTAGATGAGGGTACTATCGTAAATACCAAGAGCTGGAACGGTGCAGGTAAGATCGCTACCGACCAGGACGGTATGGCTTACTATTATACAAGAGTAAGCACAGATAAAAATGTTACTCTTTCCGCAGATATGGAGATCGTAGGATACATGAGTGCTTACTATGAAGATAAATACGATATCTACGGAAACTTCATTCCTGATAAGGACAGAAGCGGTCAGGAAGCTGTAGGTCTTATGCTCAGAGATGTTATTCCTCTCAAGGCAGAGAGCGGTTACGGCGATGATAACGGTATAACTATTTATCCGGGTCAGGCAGTCGTTGATGACGAGGGCGAGCCTGTACCTTATAACGTAGTTGTGGAAAATCCTGCAACCGATCCTACATTTGCATCAAATATGGCTCAGGCGGCAGCAATGGCACCTGATTCATTCCCAAGTGATCCTACATCTTCTACTTATGCAAAGAAGATAACCACCAACAGGATCTCTCTTATCATGAGAACGGGCGTTACAAGTTATGTAAGCGCAGGTGCAAATGCCAAGAAATCTCAGTATGCTACTCTTACGGATTCTGTTCCGAAGGCAGGAGATAAATACAGGATCACTCTTCAGAGAGCTAACGGCGGTGTCAGACTTGAATGTACTGATTACCAGACAGGCAAGACCACAGATTATTATCAGGATGTTGATGACCTTGTAACATTACAGGATCCTGAAAATATGTATATAGGTTTCTTTGCAGCTCGTTGGGGCGAAGCAAACTTCTCTAACATTGACTTCCATGTTACAGACCCTGCTACAGACCCTGTTTATCCTGTTCCTGCAAAGTCGCTTATAAGTCCGTCTGTTTCTGTTCAGTCATCTAAGAACACTACAGAGCAGAACTATAACCTTATGCTCAAGCCTAACCATGACTCGGGCGGTTATGTTATGATAAAACTTAATGACAAAATCGTTTACAATAACGCATTATTGTCAAGAAAGGGTACAACTTACCCTGTAGAGCTTGTTCCTGATTCTGTAAATAACTTCACTGTTATTTATACGCCTAATGCAGCAGATGATATAACAAGCACAAAAGATGTTGTTACTTCATTTACGGTAACTCATAAATCAAACTATGATTCTTCGGCTAAATTCCTCTATGCAGGTCCTAAGGGAACTCCTGCCGGCAGCGGTACAAAGGACGATCCAATGGACGTTTATTCTGCAATAGGATTTATCGAACCGGGTCAGACTATCTACCTTCTTGAAGGTACTTACGATCTTCCTGAGCCTATAGATATACCTATCACAAACTTCGGTTATCAGACAGCAGGCAAGGGAAAAGCCATGATAGCAGACCCTGAGGCTACATCAAGACCTTTCTTCAACTTTGAAAACGCTACAGGCGATGAAGGTATGAAGGTAACAGGTAACTACTGGACATTAAAGGGCTTTGATATCACTGCCCCTGCTCCAAATATGAAAGGCTTCTCTCTCGGCGGCAGCCACTGCCTCGTAGAAGATGTCAAGACTATCGGCTGCGGTACTACAGGTTTCCAGATAAGCCGTACTTATACAACAAATGATTTCAGCTTATGGCCATCATACAATACTGTAAAGAATTGTGAATCATACAATTCCGCTGACCCTGCAAGACAGAATGCAGACGGTTTCGGATGTAAGCTTACAGTTGGTGTCGGCAACGTATTTGACGGCTGTGTATCTCATCATAACTCTGATGACGGCTGGGATCTCTATACAAAACTCGGTACAGGTGCTATCGGCCCTGTTAAACTTCAGAATTGTATCTCTTATAAGCAAGGTTATCAGCTTGTTGACGGTAAGAGTTCCAAATACGGTACATTTACAGGTCACAACGGATATAAGATGGGCGGCGAGAATATCTCCGTTAAGCATTATATCAAGGACAGTATCTCTTTCCTTAACCTTGCAACAGGTGTTGACTCTAACTCCAACCCTGCTATGAAGATCAGAAATCTTGTATGCTTCAATAACCCTACAAACTTTAATTTGATGAGTGCTGCGGCTACAAGAGTATATGACTATGACTTAAAGGGAGCTGTATCTTATAAGACAGCCGATTACATCGAAAGCAAAGGCTACTATGAAGAACTTGAAAACGATGGTGCTGCTCACGGAAGACCCGATTCCATCGGTACTTTCAACAAAGATACAGATTTCAAGAACACCGCTCCACAGGAAGTAGCAAATGAAACAAACTTCCTTATCTCCGATAGCAAGGCCGGTTCGGTCAACCCTATCACAGGTGCGGTCGTTACAGATGATTTCTTCGTAAGCGTAAACCCTGATGATATGCTCACAGATGGTCTTATCGCTCAGGATTCGGAAGGTAACTTCATAAGAAACGGATTCCTCGTTCTCACGAACCCTATCCTCTCTCCTGAAGATTACGACGAAGAAGCAGAAGAAACTACAGAAGCTACTACAGCTACCGAAGCAACCACACGTTCTAACAACGGCGGCGGAAGCAGCGGTGGCGGCGGCGGAAGCAGCAGCGGCGGCGGAAGCTCATCATCAAGCAAGGGTGGCAAAGCAACTGCAAAGGCTTCTAATGTTAATGAAGAAAACAAAGTTCATACTCACAACTCGGATGTTCCGGGTTCAAGTGAAACAAGCAACAAATCTGCCGATGCAACATTCAAGGCTGCTAACGGCACGATCATAGCTCCACCTGTAACAACAACCACTCCGCTTTCATTCAGCGATCTTACAGGCAGAGATTGGGCTAAGTCTTCTATAGACAAGCTTTCATCTCTGGGTGTAATAAGCGGTGTTGCAATAGGTAAATTTGATCCTGATGCAAGCAGCAAGAGAGCAGATTTCGTTATCATGCTCGATAAGGTGCTCGGTATTTCGGGATATGCATCGGATAACTTCTCTGATGTTGAATCTAACAAATATTATGCAAACTATGTAGGTCTTGCAAAAGAAACAGGTCTTGCAACAGGTTATACAGACGGTACTTTCAAGCCTGATAACACTATCAGCCGTCAGGATATGATGGTTCTTGTTGCTAAGTCACTTGAATTATGCGGTGAAGATATTTCTGCCAATGAAGCGTCTCTCGATCAGTTCTCTGATTCGGATAAGATCGGCGACTATGCTAAGCCATATGTTGCTTATCTTGTAAGCAAGGGTATCGTAAGCGGTACAGGCAATAATATCGAACCTACTAAGGATATGACAAGAGCTCAGATGTCAGTTATCATGAGCAAGTTATATGATGAAATACTTTCTATAGCTCAGAACTATGCAGCAGAGCAGGCTGCTGCCGCTCAGGCACAGGCTGCCGAAGAAACTTCCGTTGAAGAATCAACAGAAGCATCTTCCGAAGAAACTACTTCCGAGGAAACTACTTCCGAAGAAACTACAGAAGCTTGATTTAATGTAGATCATAGCTCAAAGCTATAAAACAAACGGAGTGCCTTGGCACTCCGTTTTGTTTTATAGTAAGCGACATAAAAAATGTCGCTTACTATAACCCTCCGGGGGATGCACACGACTGCGTATAAGGTAGTTAGCCGCTTTGCGGCACGCAGTCGGTGCGAGTAAACGCCCAAATTACAAGTACTTTTGTCGTTTACTATAATTATTAAGGAT
>JAFUUG010000017.1 GCA_017483905.1 Bacillota bacterium | reverse complement strand
GAAATCAAAGTAAATAACGAAAGGAAATGACCGCAATGCAAACGAATCAGACAGAAACAAATGATATAAAAAAATATGTTCTTGAAGTTGGAAAAAAGGCAAAAGCCGCCTCCGTAAAACTTGCAAAACTCTCGACCACAGATAAAAACAATATCCTCTTATCCTGTGCAAAAGCACTTCGGGATAATACGAATATAATTCTTGAAGCAAATAATACTGACCTTGCCAATGCCGAAAAAAACGGTGTAAGAGGTTCTCTTATCGACAGACTCCGTCTTACCGATTCCCGTATAGACGGCATGGCAGATGGGCTTGAGCAGCTTGCCAAACTTTCCGACCCTATCGGAGAAGTCATCTCCATGAAAACTCTCCCTAACGGTCTTACAGTCGGCTGCCGACGTGTTCCTATGGGTGTTATCGGCATAATATACGAAGCTCGTCCGAATGTGACATCCGATGCTTTCGGACTTTGCTTAAAAGCAGGCAGTGCCGTCATACTCAGAGGCGGAAAAGAAGCTATCAACTCAAATATAGCAACAGTTGGCATACTTCGTGATACAATATCTTCTCTCGGATTTGATGCCGATTTCTTACAGCTTATAGAAGTTACCGACCGCAGCAGTGCATCGGAAATGATGCGCCTTAACGGCTATATAGATGTGCTCATCCCAAGAGGCGGTGCAGGTCTTATCCAAAGTGTAGTTATGAACAGCACTGTTCCCGTTATCGAAACAGGTGTCGGCAACTGTCATGTATTCATTGATGAATCTGCCGATATACAAATGGGCATTGATATAATAATAAATGCAAAAGTACAAAGACCCGGTGTCTGCAATGCCGCAGAAACGATGCTGGTTCATGAAAAAATAGCAGATAAATTCATACCTCTTGCCTGCAAGGCTTTAAGGGAAAAGAACGTGGAAATAAGAGCGGACGAAAAAACAAGTACTCTCTTCTCTGATTCAACACCGGCAACGGAAGAGGACTGGGCTACAGAATACGGAGATTATATCCTTGCGGTAAAAGTCGTTTCGGATATCGATGAAGCCATCTCTCATATACAGAAATATTCAACGGGTCACTCCGAGTGTATCGTTACAAAAAGCTATGATAACAGCCGAAAATTTACCGATGAGATCGACTCTGCCGCCGTTTATGTAAATGCCTCCACACGCTTCACAGACGGAAACGAATTCGGTTTCGGAGCTGAAATAGGAATAAGCACACAGAAACTCCACGCAAGAGGACCAATGGGACTTAAAGAACTCACTACCTCAAAATATATAATCTTCGGTAACGGACAAGTAAGACAGTGATTGACAAACACAAAAAAAACTGATATATTATAAAATGAAACAGGGCGGTATTTATTATTTGTTAAAACCGCACCAAAAAACTATAGTAACCTATAATTTTGTATTTTTTTGATTTAGCGTGTATCTCCTCAGAGAATGCGACTGCAATGGTTATCCCCGAAAGGCTGTGATAACAAAAATGAATAAACAAACAAAGATCGGATTTATAGGAGCAGGAAAAGTCGGCACATCACTTGGAAAATATTTTTCCTCCAATAATATTTCCCTGTCGGGATATTTCAGCCGCACTTTTTCTTCCTCCGTGCTTGCCGCAAAGAGCAGCTCATCTATAGCCTTTGACTCTCTTTCCTCTCTCGTGCGTGCAAGTGATATGATATTTATAACAGTACCCGATGATCTTATATCGTCGTTATGGGAAAATTTATCTTCCCTTCCTTCAGATCATATAAATAATAAAATTCTATGCCATTGCAGCGGCTCATTATCTTCTCGAATCTTTTCTTCTTCGGACAAATATGGCATACACCCATGTTCAGCCCACCCAATGCTTGCTTTCAGCGATAAAAATGTATCGCATGAAGCTCTCTCAAAAGCATATTTTACTGTTGAAGGAGATAATTACGCACTTGAAGAAATAAAAAATATTTTTTCCGTCACAAAAAACAAATATCAAATCGTGACTGCCGAAAACAAGATAAAATATCATCTTGCCTGCTGCTTTGCATCTAATTTTTTCGTTGCATCTGCGGCTATGGCTTCGCAGCTTTTTTTATCTTGCGGTATTGATTCAATAGAAAGTCTCGTGCCTCTTATGACAGAAAACGTCCGAAATATAGTGGAAAAAGGCATAAGTGATTCTCTTACGGGAGCGATCGAGCGAAATGACATAACAACAGTAAATAAGCATTTATCAGTATTAGATGATACCGATAAACTTCTTTATTCTCTCTTATCTCTCAAACTAATACCGATCGCAGAGCAAAAGCACCCCGACCGCAATTACAGCGATCTGAAAAAATTATTACAAAATTCATCGGAGGAAGATAAATGAAAAATACAGTTCTTACATTCAAAAAAGCAAAAGAAAACGGCGAAAAACTCTCAATGGTAACAGCCTACGACTATGCTGCCGCAAAACTTGTCGATACTGCCGGAATAAACTCCATTCTTGTCGGCGATTCCCTCGGAAATGTCTGCCTCGGCTATAAAGATACACTTTCCGTCACAATGGAGGATATGATACATCACAGTGCCGCCGTTGCAAGAGGGGCGGAAAATTCCCTTATTGTAACCGATATGCCGTTCATGTCATATCAGAGCAGTGTCTACGATGCAGTTGTAAATGCAGGCAGGCTTATAAAAGAGGGTCATGCCAATGCCGTTAAAATAGAGGGCGGTGTTGATATAAAAGAGCATATAGCCGCCATAGTAAAGGCTTCTATCCCCGTTGTCGGTCATATCGGTCTTACTCCTCAATCAATAAACACTTTCGGCGGCTTTAAGATACAGGGAAAAAATATCGAAACGGCACAGAAAGTCATTGATGATGCAAAGGCAGTTGAAGAAGCGGGAGCATTTGCCGTAGTTCTTGAATGTGTTCCCGAAAAATTGGCTAAACTTGTAACAGAAACACTCTCTATCCCTACCATCGGTATCGGTGCAGGAAGATTCTGTGACGGACAGGTTCTCGTTTTCCATGACCTTTTGGGCATATATGAGGATATGCGTCCGAAATTTGTTAAAAGATTTGCCGAGATTGGAAAAACAGCCGTTTCCGCACTTCAGGACTATGACAGAGAACTTAAAAACGGCTCATTCCCGACAGAAGAACATATATATGCAATAGATGATGAAATAATCAATGTACTGAAAAAATAAGGAGAATGTAAAATGCAGCTTACAAAAAAAATATCGGAAGTTCGTTCATTAATTAAACAGTGGAGAAAAGAAGGTCTGTCCATAGGGCTCGTACCTACTATGGGATTTCTTCATGAGGGTCACAAAAGCCTTATCGACAGAGCCGTAAAGGAAAATGACAGAGTTGTTGTCAGTGTATTTGTAAATCCCATACAGTTTGCCCCTAACGAAGATTTTGAAGCATATCCGAGGGATATCGAAAGAGATTCAAAACTTTGCGAAGATGCGGGAGCAGCACTCGTTTTTAATCCCGAACCGGAAGAAATGTACGGTGATGAATTTCTTACAAGTATAAATATGACAAAAATAACAGAAGTTCTTTGCGGAAAGACAAGACCGACCCATTTCGGCGGTGTCTGCACCGTTGTAGGCAAACTTTTCAATATAGTTTCCCCCGACAGAGCCTATTTCGGTCAGAAAGATGCTCAGCAGCTTTCCGTTATCAGAAGAATGGTAAAAGACCTTAATTTTGATATAGAGATAATCGGCTGCCCTATCGTAAGAGAGGCTGACGGTCTTGCAAAAAGTTCAAGAAACACCTATTTATCTCCCGAAGAGAGAAAAGCGGCACTTGTTCTCTCAAAGTCGCTCTGCGAAGCAAAGAAACTCATCGAAAGCGGCGAAACAAATGCCGATAAAATAATCACCGCAGCAAAGAAACTCATCGAATCCGAACCTCTTGCAAAAATAGATTATGTAAGCATAGTTTCATGGGACAGCCTTGAAAAAACAGATACGATAAACGGTGCGATACTTATGGCAGAAGCCGTATATATCGGAAAAACAAGACTTATAGATAACTTTATCACAGAACAGATATGAGGATTGAAAAATGGAAATAACAATGCTAAAAGGCAAAATACATCGAGCCACAGTCACACAGGCAGAGCTTGACTATGTAGGCAGCATAACGGTCGATGCAGACTTGCTCGATGCCGCAGGAATACTCGAATATGAAAAGGTACAGATAGTTGATATAAATAACGGTAACCGCTTTGAAACATACACTATATGCGGAGAACGGGGTTCGGGCATAATATGTCTTAACGGTGCAGCCGCAAGATGTGTAAAATGCGGCGATCTCGTTATAATCATGTCCTATTGCTCCCTCACTCCCGAAGAAGCAAAGACATTCAAGCCGACAGTCGTATTTGTCGATGAAAATAATAAAGCCGTAAAAACAGCTCACTATGAAAAGCACGGAAAACTCAGTTTATAACAGCCACACCGCTAAAGGAGGTCGTTTAGAATGAATGTAACATATAAGGATAATGATACGATATTTTTTCTTGAAGGTCGTATTGATTCGGGCAACGCAGCCGAAACAGAATACAAGATCTTTCAGAGACTCTCCGCAAAGTATGTAAATAAAATAATTTTCTCCCTTGAGAACCTTGAATATATATCAAGTGCAGGACTTCGTGTTCTTCTTAAAGTAAAAAAGAAATATCCTGATATTTCCGTAGTAAATGTATCAAAGGATCTGTACGAAATATTTGATATGACAGGCTTTACCAATATTTTGAATGTTGAAAAGCCTTTAAAGGAGATATCCGTCAAAAACTGCGACATCATCAGCGATACGAATAACAGTACAGTCTACAGAATATCAAAAGATAATGTTCTTAAACTGTTAAAAGGGAAAAACACAAGAAAAAAAGCCGAAGAAGAATTTAAACGTGCAAAAACGGCATTCATCGGCGGCGTATCTACGGCTATCCCCTATGAGATAGTTTCCTGCAATTCCTCCTACGGTCTTATATACGAGCTTCTTGCCTGCCGTCCTCTCAGCGATTATATCAGCGAACATCCGGAGGATACCTCGAAATGTGCCGTAAGGTTTGCACAGCTTCTTCGTGATATCCATTCTCTTGACATCGACCTTTCGGGACTGCCGAATATCAAAGACCTTTTTATGCAGTATCTTGATAATTCGCTCACGATATACAATAAAGAAGAGATAAACACTATCGGATCTCTCATAAAGGCAATGCCCGATGATAAACGCCTTATACATAACAATTACCAGCCCGATAATATCATGGTACATGACAACGAGCTTATCCTTATTGATATGGGTAATGTCTGCTGCGGTCATCCTATATTTGACTTTGGCAGTTCGTGGCTTACATTCAGAGGTTCTGTCGACACGCACCTTACGAAATATACAGGTCTTTCCTCCGAAAACCGTATGCTTTTCTGGGTCAAATTTTTACAGACATATTATGATGAAAAAGGTTCGTCAGCCCTCAATCTGATCGAAAAGCAGATAGCAGCCTCGGCACAGCTTCGTCTTGCTCTTGCTCTCGGCTCATACGAAAGCTATTCATCATCGCTGAAAACAATATTTGTCGAAAATATGCGTAAAAATTTCTTTCCGAAAGCAGGCGAATACAAAGAAGCAATATTGTCCATAAAATAAAAATGCAAGATGATCCGCATATTACAGGAGATATATTATGATACACAATAATAAAAAAATATCGGTTTGCACAGTAACTCTTTCCCCTTCCCTTGATTATCATCTTGATCTGTCCGAGCTTGCTACAGGCACACTTAACCGCTCAGTTTCGGAGAGATTCACAGTCGGCGGCAAGGGTATAAATGTAACAAGGGCATTATATAACCTCGGCATAAGCTCCCTTGCAACAGGTTTTCTTGCAGGTTTTACGGGTGACAGGATTAATTCGGGCTTATCCCCCTATGTACCGACAGATTTCATATTTTTGCAGGACGGAGTGACCCGTGTAAATGTAAAACTTCATCACGGCTGCGAAACGGAAATAAACGCAGGCGGACCATATATTTCCCCCGAAAAATTCAATGAACTGATAAATAAACTCGATATCCTCGAAACAGGCGATATCCTTGTTCTTTCGGGTACTATTCCGCCGTCTTTACCAAAAACATCCTATGCCGATATAATGGAGAGAATAAAAGACAAAAATATCCATGTTGTTCTTGATACGACAGGCGATGCTTTAATGAATGCACTCCCTTACGAACCTTTCCTCATAAAACCGAATAAATCTGAGCTTGAAGAGCTTTTCGGAACAAAAATAGACGGTATCGGCGACACACTGTTTTACGCAAGAAAACTGCGTGAAAAAGGTGCAAAAAATATCCTTGTCACATTTTCGGAAAAAGGAGCTATCCTTTTAAGCGAAGATAATAAACTCTATTACACCTCAGCCCCATCGGGAGTTGTCCATAGCACCGTCGGTTCGGGAGATTCTTCTGTTGCGGGCTTTATCGCCGCATTTTCCGAAAACGAAACTTACAGTGCATCATCAGCCCTTGCCCTTGCCGTAGCAACGGGAAGTGCGTGCGCTTTTACAGACGAATTTGCCGAAAAAGATAAGATCTACTCTCTCCTTGACAGCATAAAAGTAACTGAATTTTCGGAGGCATAAAATGAGCAATACCACAGTACAGAATTTTTCATACCGCAGAAGCGTTTTTACAGAGGGGATCCATGACGGCATACCTATAGCCCTTGGCTATTTTGCCGTTTCTTTTTCTCTTGGCATAGCCGCAAGAAATGCGGGTCTTTCCCCCTTTCAGGGATTTCTTGTAAGTCTTCTCTGCAATGCTTCCGCAGGAGAATACGCAGGCTTTACCATGATAGCCGCAAATGCAGCTTATATTCAGATAGCACTTATCACTCTTATAGCAAATGCAAGGTATCTTCTTATGAGCTGTGCTTTAAGTCAGAAAATGAGTTCGGATCTTCCGATGATACACCGTATACTTGTCGGCTTTGATGTTACGGACGAACTTTTCGGCATAGCAATAGCAAGAGAGGGAATATTTGACCCCCTTTATTCCTATGGTGCAATGTTAGTGGCAATACCGGGCTGGTCGCTTGGAACGGCTCTCGGCGTAGCAGTCGGAAATATTCTTCCCGTGCGGATAGTCAGCGCACTCAGCGTTGCCCTTTACGGTATGTTTATCGCAATAATAATCCCCCCTGCCAAAAAGGATAAAGTAATAGCATTTCTCGTCATCATCAGTTTTGTATCGAGTTATGTATTCTCTTATTTTCATTTATTCTCCGAGGGAACATCAACTATAATACTTACCGCTGCAATATCGGCTCTTGCGGCGCTTATTTTTCCGCGAAAAGAGGAGGAAGAAAATGCAGCATAATATTTACATATACATATTTATAATGGCAGCCGTTTCCTTTGTTATCCGTATCCTGCCCTTAACGCTCATACAAAAACAGATAAAAAGTCGGTTTATCCGCTCATTTTTGTATTATGTGCCTTATGTCACCCTTTCCGTAATGACATTTCCCGCTATCCTTTATGCCGGCGCATCGCAGCTTTCGGGAGCATTGGCGCTTCTTACGGGAATACTTCTTGCCTACTTTAATGCAGGTCTTTTCAAAGTAGCGGTATCCTGCTGCCTTGTAGTATTATTGATCGGATTTATACAGTAAAGAAAACACTGATTAATTCGGAATGTCGTTTTCTATAAGAGCAAAATGCAATTTATCCTTGATATTACCGACTTTTTGCGGTATAATATAACACAAAAGGAGGTTCACACAATGAATAAAAGAAAAAGCGGTATTTTACTCCACCCCATCTCACTTCCATCTCCATACGGAATAGGTGATCTTGGTGACAGTGCAAAAGCCTTTATAGATTATCTTAAAAAAGCCGACCAGAGATTATGGCAGATACTGCCTTTAGGTCATACAGGATACGGAGATTCCCCATATCAGAGTTTTTCCGCCTTTGCGGGTAATCCTCTCCTTATCTCTCCCGATATACTTCTGAAAAAAGGCTACATAGAAGAGAGTGACCTTGCATCTCTCCCAAATTTTGACGACCATAAAATAAAATACGAAAGAGTTATAAATTTCAAAAACGCTCTTTTAAGAAAAGCAAGCAAAAACTTTCAGAAATTCATAAAATCAAAAGAAAAAGATGCAGCCACCTCCAGGAGAGCATATAATAAATTCTGCAAGGAAAATGCAGACTGGCTTAATGATTACGCTCTTTTTATCTCCGTTAAGAATCACCTTATCGAAGAAAGGCAGGACGACCTTGGTTCAAGCGAATATAAAAGATTCAGACGTGCAAATATCCGTTCCCTCGGCGAAAGCAGAGTAAACGATTTTTATTACGGTGCATTTATCACATCATGGCCGGAGGGTCTTGCAAATCGTGATCCGGAAACGATGAATTCATGGGAAAAGATACTTAAAGACGATATAGACTTCTATAAATTCAGTCAGTTTGAATTTTTTGAAGAATGGATAGAAATAAAGAAGTATGCCAATGAAAACGATATAGAGATAATCGGAGATATCCCTATTTTCGTATCTGCCGACAGTGCCGATGTATGGGCAAATAAGGAACTTTTCTCTCTTGATACAAAGGGAAAAATGACAGAAGTTGCCGGAGTTCCGCCGGATTATTTTTCTCAGACGGGACAGCTTTGGGGCAATCCACTCTATAATTGGCAGGCTCATAAAAAGACAGGCTATCAATGGTGGATAAAACGCATAAGCAATTTGCTTAAACTTGTTGACATCGTAAGGATCGACCATTTCCGGGCGTTTGAATCATACTGGTCTATCCCATACGGTTCTGAAACAGCCGTAAACGGAAAATGGAAAAAAGGGCCTAACAAAGATATATTTGAAGCGATAAAAAGATCCCTCGGCGATCTCCCTATT
Source organism: Bacillota bacterium (assembly GCA_017483905.1). Taxonomy (GTDB): domain Bacteria; phylum Bacillota; class Clostridia; order Lachnospirales; family CAG-274; genus RGIG4831. The sequence goes on along the minus strand of JAFUUG010000017.1, from coordinate 224 downwards.
ATAGCCGAAGACTTAGGCGACCTTAATAAAGAAGTCGGTGTGCTTCGTGACGAGCTTGGACTTCCGGGAATGAAGATACTCCAGTTTGCATTCAGTTATGAAGGCAATGACTACCTCCCTCATAATTACAAAACTTCAAATTGTGTAGTCTACACGGGAACACATGATAACGATACGACTTTAAACTGGTACAAAACTCTTTCCGACAAGGAACGTGATTATTT